>CAMOIK010000029.1 GCA_946615875.1 uncultured Verrucomicrobiota bacterium
CGAGGGTCTTTTTCGACCTTTGCTTCGCTCTCTTGTCCACGTCGCAAACCGACACGCTTCGGTTGGCGAACTGACAACTGTCGGTTTGCCACAGGCCAACCAGAGGGTCAAAATCCCGCCTCCACCTTCTCCCATTTCCCCATCCACCAACTACCCAACAACCAACTACCCATCGTCTGAAAGAGTAATTGCTCCCACGCCTCCATAACCTCATTGTCCAACTCGATGCCCACACCCTGTGAGCATTTATTTTGGCAAGTCAGCTTTGAGATAAAAAGGCTCCTCATTGGCGCTTGGCGGACTTAAATATGGTATAATAGGCGACATGGATGCCGTGCGCCGCAAAACGGCGCTGTGCGCCAAGGCCGGAGAAATTCCGGGGAAAGGATGCAAATGAAGGTATTGATGCTGAACGGAAGCCACAATCCCGACGGGTCCACGAACGCCGGACTGGAGATCATGGCGAAGACGTTTGCCGGGGAGGGCGTGGCGACGGAGATAATGACCATCGGAGGCAAACCGATAGCCGACTGCATCGCCTGCGGGAAGTGCGCCGAATTGAAAAGGTGCGTGTTCTCCGGCGACGGCGTGAACGAATTCGCCGAAAAGGCGAAGGGGGCGGACGGCTTCGTGTTCGGTTCGCCCGTCTATTACGCGCATCCATCCGGACGCATCCAGAGTTTCCTTGACAGGCTCTTCTTCTCGACGATGTGCGCCGACGGGTACGCCGCGCTTCGCCACAAACCGTGCGCCGCCATCGCCGTCGCCCGCCGAGCCGGGACCAGCGCGAGCTTCGACGTGCTCAACAAGTATGCGACGATTTCGCAGATGATAGTAGTCGGCAGCACATACTGGAATGAATTCCACGCGCTCGTGAAGGACGACGTGCCGCAGGACGGCGAAGGCGTGCAGACTTTGCAGAACCTCGCGCGCAACATGGCGTATGTCATGAGGTGCCTCAAGGCCGGACGTGACGCCGGCATCGAGCCGCCAGTGGCCGACCAGAGCGTGTTCACAAACTTCGTGCGGTGAGGGCCGGTCTCCAGCTGGCCCAATGCCGCGCCGCGTCGCCAGAGCCAATGGTCGCGGCAAGGAAGAACTACGATGCGGCGTTTGCGCGGCTCGCGAAGTCGAAGTTCCGCAGTCGCTTCCACCTCTCGGCAACCGAGCGCGACCTCGTCCGCGAGAAGGGCGAGGCCGCGATACGCAGCCATTGCGAGGAGTTCGTGAGGACTCGCATAGCGCCGAAGCAGCCGGTGAACGACGGACGTCAGACCCCCATGCGCGGCCATCCTGTATTCGTCGCCCAGCACGCCTGCGCCTGCTGCTGCCGGGATTGCATGGCAAAGTGGTGGCGCGTGCCGCGCGGGGTCGAGATCCCCGCGTCGCGCCAGCGTGGCATCGTCGATTTCCTCATGGCTTGGATAGGAAGGGAGATGGCGTGTGAAGGGTGATTTCGCGTGCAGGCGCTGCGGCGCCTGTTGCAGGATCAAGGACGGCATCGTCCGCGTGTCGGAAGCGGAAATTTCTCGCATCGCGAAGTTCCTCGGCATGGATGAGGCGGAGTTCGTGGATCGCGAGACCGAAATCTCCCCGGACCGCAGGAGCCTCGTGCTCAAAAGCCGCGCCGACGGCTCGTGCGTCTATCTGACGGATGACAACCTTTGTCTCGTAAATCCCGTCAAGCCAGACAAGTGCCGCACTTTTCCGCTGGAGTGGCGCAACGCCGATTCTTCGGAGGTTTGCCCCGCGATAGGCGGTGAAACCGCACCGGCGTCCCGCACGGCCTAAAGTCCAGCGAGGCCGGCGACGGCGCCGGCGAGCAGACCCCACAGCGGGGAGAAGCGGCGCGTAACGGTGAGGATAAACGTGGATGCGCAGAGGAGGAGCGGCTTGGCCGCGATGCGCAGGCGGGCGATGTCGTAGATGCACTTGGCGCCGTTCTCGCCCTCCGCGCCGAACACCGCCAGGACGAGGTTGGCGCCCACGGCGAAGATCGCGCCGGCCACGACTGGGCGCAGCACGGCGAAGATCGCCTTCACCCATGGCTTTTCGCGGTTGCGCTCGAACCATCCGCCGGCGACCGCCACGCCCACCACGCTCGCGAACATGACCGATAGCGTCGCGGCGAGGGAAACGGCCAGCGCCCACTGCCAGGAGCCGCCCGCGTTGACCGCCGTCCGCCAGCCGGTGAACGTGGCGGCGTTGACCCCCATCGCGCCGGGCGTCACCTGCGCTACGGCGAGGATGTCCAGGAATTCATTATGGGTGAGCCACGCCCTGGCCAGCGTCTCCTGCTGGACGAGCGCGATCACCGCCAGTCCTCCGCCAAGCGTGAACAGGCCGATCTTCGCGAACACGAGCGCGACAAGCATCAGGAGGTTCGTCATCTGTTTTCGGCGCCGCGGCTTGAGGCGGCGGAGATCCTGAATGCGTGGATTGCCAGGCCGGCGGCGATGGCGAAGGCGACGAGCCAGCCGAACGACGGATTGAAGAGCATCATGACGGCGGCCGACGCGGCCGCGAGAAACAGAGGCGTATTCGCGCGAATGCCGCGCCGCGCCGCGCCGGGCCGATTGCCTTCCGGCTTCGCCGCGAGCTTGCGAACCATGTCCGTGCCCAGCCCGAGGATCATGCCTGCCACGGCAGGCTGCACGCCCGAAAGCGCCTTCGAGAACACCGACGTGTCGCGCAGCGAGCCGTATGCCGAGGCATACGCGGCGATCATGAGGAAGGGGGCCAGCGTGAGGCCCGCCGCCGCGACGAGCGTTCCGGCGAGGCCGCGAAGGCGATTGCCGACAAGCATGGCGGTGTTCACGGCAATCACGCCCGGCAGGACTTGGGCGAGCGCGTAGAGGTCGAGCATCTCTTCGCTGCGCGCCCACTTGCGGCGCATCACGATTTCGCGCTCGAGGAGCGGCAGCAGCGCGTATCCGCCGCCAATCAGCACCGCCCCCATCTTCACGAACGACCAGAAGATGGCTGCAAGCCCGGCGGAGGCGTCGCCGCCCGCGCCAGACCCTTCCGGGCCGCCGCTATTTGTCTTCGCTGCGGCCACGGCGGAACGCGAAAATCGCAAGCGCGACGGCGGCGAGGATTCCCAGGACGATGGATGCGCCGAGCGGCAGACCGCCGGGCACGAGCCCCCATGGCTGGCCGCCGGTGCCCGGAGTCCAGAGGATGAACGACGCCACGACCGCCGTCATGAACATCCCGGGGACTAGCGTGACGAGCGCGGAGGCCTTCCTGCCGGCGCGCAGCAACCATACCGTGCCGGCCATAAGAGTGGTGGCGGAGAGCATCTGGTTGCCCCATGCGAAGTAGTTCCACAGGTTGCTGAAGGACTTCGCGCTCGTGTTCGACCACCAGAGCAGAGCGGCCACGACCACGATGAGCGGAATGCAGGTGGCCACGCGCTTTGAGATCTTCACCTGGTCGATGGAGAACATTTCGCCTATGCTCAGGCGCGCGGAGCGCAGGGCCGTGTCGCCGCTTGTCACGGCCAGCACGACGATCGCGAAGATTGTGACTCCGCCCATCCACGAGCCGAGGAAGTGCTTCGTGATATTGCCCAGGACGGTCGGGCCGCCAAGAGCGAGGTTCTCCGGCGCGATGTTGTAGATCGCCAGGGCCGCCGCCGCCCATATCATCGCTATCACGCCCTCGGCGACCATCATCCCGAAAAACGTCGCCTTCGCCTGGCGCTCGCTCGTCATCGTGCGCGCCACGATCGGGCTCTGCGTGGCGTGGAAGCCGGAGATGATGCCGCAGGCGATCGTCACGAACAGGCACGGGAAGAGCGGGTTCTTGGACTGGAAATCCGCGAAGCCGGCGCAGTCGGCCAGTATCTCCGGCGACCTGAAGCCGGCGATGACGAGGGCGACGGAAATCGCAATCGAGCCGACGATCAGAAGCGCGCCGAAAACAGGATACACGCGGCCTATGATCTTGTCGACCGGGAAAAGAGTCGCTGCGATGTAGTATAGGAATATCGCCACGACCGCCGGCCAGAAGAAGGTCGTTTCCGGGAAGACGGTCTTGTCGATGAGGTTCGCGGGAACGTTGATGAAGACGGCCACGACCAGCAGGAGCAGCACCACCATTATCCACGAGAACACGGCGGAATACTTCGCGCCAAGCAGATCGCGGACGATCTTCGGCAGGTTGGCGCCGTTCATCCTCAGCGACATCATTCCGGCTGCGAAGTCGTGCACCGCACCCATGAGTATGCACCCTAGGGGGATGATCAGCAGCGCGACCTTGCCGAACTTTATGCCGAGTATCACGCCGATCACCGGCCCGACCCCGGCGATGTTGAGCAGCTGGATGAGCTGGTTCTTCCACTCCGGGAGTGGCAGGATATCGACGCCGTCGGGATTGGCGACGGCGGGCGTCTTGCGGTCGTCGGGACCGAGTATCCTTTCGACGACGCGCCCGTAGATGAAGTATCCTGCGATGAGGAACAGAATGCCACCAAGGAAGAATCCCATTTTACACGCTCGCTTTCTTTACTTCTATGCCTGTTTCGTGGCCGTTGAGGAGGACCGGGGCGGCGGAGGTTTCGGCGAACTCGAGCGCCAGCGCCAGCGTCTCGCCCTTGACGTATGCGGAGTGCGCCTCGAGTGCGGCGCGCATTTCGTCGTCGCACCGCACGGTGACGGCTATGCGCTGCGTTACTTCGAAGTCCGCTTCCTTGCGCATCGCCTGCACGTGGCTGACGAATTCGCGGGCCAGACCCTCGGCGATGAGGGCGGGCGTGAGTGCGGTCTCGAGCGCGACGACGGCCACGCCCTCCGAGGCGACGACTAGGCCGGACTTCGGCGACCGCGTCACGATCACGTCCTCCGGTGCGATCTCCACCCCTTCGAACACTGCGGTCTTCGCGCCTAGGCCTTCGATCTTCGAGTCGGCTATGGCGGCGGCGACCGCTTTCATCTTCGGGCCGCACTTTTTGCCGAGCGTCTTGAAGTTCGCCTTGAACGTGATGTCGCAAAGCTCCGTCTCGTCGGCGACATAGCAGACCTCCTTGACGTTCAGTTCGTCGGATATGAGATCCTCGAGGCCCTTGACGTCGGCGCCGGCGATGCGAATCGCGGAAAGCGGCTGACGCACCTTGAGGTCGTTGTCGGCGCGGAGGCGGCGGCCGAGTTCGACGACCGTCTGGACGGCGGCCATGCGCCTTTCGAGCCCTAGATCGCGGGCGGCGGCGTTGGCCGTCGGAAAATTGCACAGGTGGACGCTCTCTGGGTCGCCTGCGCCGCGCAGGTTGCGGAAAATCTCCTCCGCGATGAAAGGCGTGAAGGGCGCGGCGACCTTGGCGAGCTGGACGAGGACGTAGCGGAGCGTGCGGTATGCCGCGAGCTTGTCGCCGTCATTCGTCGATTTCCAGAAGCGGCGGCGAGAGCGCCGGATGTACCAGTTGGTCAGGTCCTCGATGAACCTCACAAACGGACGCACGCTGCGCTGAAGGTCGTAGTCGTCCATCGCGGTGGTGACGTCGGCGATGAGCGTCTCCATGGACGAGACGATCCACTTGTCGAGCACGTTCGCGGAGTCTGGATATGTCACTTCCGGCTCGTCGAAGCCATCGACGTTGGCGTAGGTGACGAAGAACGAGTACGCGTTCCACCATGGGATGAGCAGGTCGCGCATCAGCTGCTTGACGCCCGTCTCGGAGAACTTCAGGTTCTCGGCGCGCACGACCGGCGAATATATCATGTAGAGGCGGATCGCGTCTGCACCGTAGGTGTCCAGCATCAGCGTCGGATCGGGATAGTTCTTGAGGCGCTTCGACATTTTTTTGCCGTCCTCCGCCAGCACTAGGCCGTTCACGACCACGTTCCTGTATGGCGACTTGCCGAATAGCATGGTGCCTAGGAGCATCAGCGTGTAGAACCATCCGCGCGTTTGGTCGAGGCCTTCGGCGATGAAGTCGGCCGGGAACATCTGGTCGATGCCGGCTTCGCCGCCCATGTAGTGCTGCTGCGCGTACGGCATGGAGCCGGACTCGAACCAGCAGTCCAGCACTTCGGGAGTGCGGTGGTATGTCTTGCCGCCGCGCTTGATCGCAATCTTATCGACGAAGTGTTTGTGGAGGTCGGTCACCTTGACGCCCGAAAGCTCCTCCAGCTCCTTGACGCTGCCGACGCAGATCATGTCGGCTGGATCGTCGTCGTTGATCCACACGGGGATGCAGCTACCCCAGAAGCGGTTGCGGGAGATGTTCCAATCGCGGGCCTCCTTCAGCCAGTTGCCGAAGCGCTTGTCGCCGACGTATTCCGGCGTCCAGTGCACCGTTGCGTTGTTGGCGGCGAGCCGGTCGTGCAAATCCTCCACGCGCACGTACCAGGCGTCGATAGCGCGGTAGATGAGAGGAGTGTCGGTGCGGTCGCAGAACGGATACGAGTGGACGATCGTCGCCTGGTGGACGAGCTTGCCCTCTGCCTTCAGCCGTTTGATGATGTCCTTGTCGCAGTCTTTGCAGAAGCGACCTGCGTATTCCGGGATGGCTCCCGTGAACGCGCAGGATTCGTCGAGCGGATCGGCGAATGCCGTGATGCCGTTGGCCTTGCAGACGCGGAAGTCGTCCTCGCCGTACGCCGGGGCGATGTGTACGAGGCCGGTGCCGTCGTCGGTCGTGACATAGCCGTCGTTGAGGACTGTGAAAGCGCCCTGTGCCTTCTGGTCGGCGAAGTACGGGAAGATGGGTTCGTATTCCCAGCCCTTGAGGGCGCTGCCCTTGAACTCCGCGACCGTCTCGTACTGCTCCGCCTTCTTGAAGATTGAGGCCAGGCGCGCCTTCGCCATTATGTAGATCGGGCGCTCGGCGTCCGTCAGATCGCGCACGGCCACGTAGTCGATGTCGGCGCCTGCGCAGATCGCCAGGTTCTCCGGGAGTGTCCACGGAGTCGTCGTCCAGATCAACAGATACACCGCCGACGATTGTTCTCGGATGCAGTCGATGGATATCGAAGGCCTCACGGCTTTGGCGCGGACAGTGACGGTGGGGTCCTGTACGTCCTTGTAGTTGGAGCCTGCCTCGAAGTTGGAGAGCGGCGTCGAGAGTTTCCAAGAGTACGGCATGATGCGGTGCGACTTGTAAATGCGTCCCTGTTCCCAGAGTTGCTTGAACACCCACCAGATCGTCTCCATGAATTCGGGGTTCATGGTCTTGTAGTCGTTGTCGAAATCGACCCAGCGACCCATGCGCGTTACCGTCTTGCGCCATTCTCCGACATATTTAAGCACCATCGAGCGGCACTGCTCGTTGAACTTGTCGATGCCGAGCGCCTTGATCTCGTGCGCACCCGAGACGCCGAGGGCCTCCTGAGCGAGCGCCTCGATGGGCAGGCCGTGCGTGTCCCAGCCGAAGCGGCGCTCAACATACTTGCCACGCATCGTCTGGTATCTCGGCACGATGTCCTTGATTGTGCCGGCGAGCAGGTGCCCGTAGTGGGGCAGTCCCGTCGCGAAGGGGGGGCCGTCGTAGAACTTGTACCTCTCCTTGCCCTCGTTCTTCGCGAGCGATTTCTTGAATGTCCCGTCCTTTCCCCAGAACGCGAGGATTTCCTCCTCCATCTTGGGGAATGCCACCTTGTTGGATACTGCCTTGTACATTTTTCGTTGTTTCTGTTTTGATGGTATGCTGTTGAAGAAAATGCCTAGATGTACTTTTTAAACGGCTCTACGAATGTTTCAGTCATATATGACGCTCTTCTTTCTGCCTCTGTGACGAAATGTCGAAGATAATCCCTGGCCCATTTTTCTCGGTCTTCTGAAAATGTCTGGTCGCAGTCCACGACATGGAATTGGATTTGCATGGCAGCCGCCCAGTTGATGTACAGCGATTCGGGCCTTGCCTTGAAAAGATTCGCATGGTGGGTGTTTTTGCATATAAGCTTTTCGTGTTCGAGCGCCCAGTCAACTTCAAAATAATCGATCGTGAAGTTATCGTATTCGGCGTTGTCAATCATCGTAGCGCAAAGCTGCGCTAGTTTGTAGGCTGATATGATGTTTGGCGGCTGTGCGGATTTCGCGATATTCCTCGTCTTCACGTCGATAAGATCGAAGAAATGCCCATCGACGGCAAGTATGTCGGCAGTATCATTTTGCTTTTCTTCAAACGGATTGGATATACTCCATTTTTTGGTTGCTCCATCACTGCGACTCAATAAAAACAGAACCGTTGGCGATTCAAATAGCTTCTTTTTTGCATCAAGGCTTATTGCATCAATATGCTTTCTGTAGAGGAAGTTGAGGTGCTCATATTGTCTGAAGATCTTATCTCCATAAACCTTTTTGAGTTCGTTGTAAACAGCTTTGTCGAACGGTTCGCCTGCTGCATGTCCAGACAAGGTGCCGGATGAAGGCTTGGCGACGGCAAGTCCGCGCACAATATTGTTTAGGGCATTAAAATCTACAAAAGAGTTCATTTCAGCAATTCCTCGAATTGTTTGTTTATTTCGCAAATTAGCGACGCATCTTTATTGTCTAGCAATTCTTTGACTAGTGTAGTGATCCTTTTATGGGCTGCTTTTTCGCGTTCATTTTCCCAATTTATTTTTCGAAAAGGTATGCTGGCCAAGGGTTTTTCTGAAAATTCTACAATGTTTCCCTTGGATATCCCATAGTATTTTATCCATTTAAATAC
Organism: uncultured Verrucomicrobiota bacterium; assembly: GCA_946615875.1. GTDB lineage: Bacteria > Verrucomicrobiota > Kiritimatiellia > RFP12 > UBA1067 > UBA1067. The sequence goes on from CAMOIK010000029.1 coordinate 8,651, forward strand.
AAGAGGATGGTTGAGATATGCAAGAATGTATTCTATGGATTCTTTGGTGCCTTTCTTGCGGAACAGTGCGGAGACATCTTGTGTGGGATAAAAGCCAGAGTCAGCAAAAGCAAAACGGACAAATGATTTTGCCGAAATGCGTTCTTTGCATGGCACAAATATGCGTGGTTCATTTCTAGAGAAGAGCTTCTCGTTTCGCTTAAAGCACCATTGCCAATACGAGATACGGCCGTTGTATTGATATCTGCTATTGAGTTGTTCGGCGCAAGGCCTCATGAGCGCGTGAAAGTGTGGATATAATCTTTCAAACTCTGATTCATCAGTTATGTTTTCTGGAATATAGACGTACCGAGTCGGTTTTAGTGCGAAATATGGCGACAGGTCTTTTGCCTTGTACACCAATATGGAATCGCGCTGTTCAGTTTCTGTCAAATGCAAGTCTTCAGGCACTTGGAAGGCTTTGTCTAAACCACTCACCATTCCGTTGCCAATGTCACATACATCCCCGACAGTTGCGATCGTGGCATAATTGTTGTCAAGATACTTGGACCCGTTTGCGATCCGACATGATTCCATCAAACTCTTCAATTGGTCGGTTTCTTCTTTGGCGGCGAACACCCAGCGTTCGTTAATTTCAAATTGTGGAAGTTCTAGATACTCGACATCGTCAATAGGCTCTCGGTTTTGCAGTTTTTTCAATACGTCGCTATCTATGCGCTTTTTCTGATTGAATTTTGCAATACGCATCGCCGGTCTTTCTTTCGCCGCGGATTTGACAAACCGAAAGACAACGGACGAAACTGTTGCACCTTTGAAAATAGGAGCTTCGTTGAAAATGTATATGTTGGAAAAATATCCATGATCAAGCAAGTAATTGCGAAGCGAAACTGCGTGAGTAGTGTTCATCCAATACTCAGGACAAATAAATATGAGTTCGCCGCCATCTTTGAGGACTTCCACGCCTTTTAATATGAAAATGTATGCGTAGTCGCAAAGTGCGTTGAAATAATTTTGCCAAAGGGAATTGCTTTCCAGTTCGTTTTTGAATTCATGGGGCAGATTTTTCCAACGTATGTATGGTGGATTTCCGATTACCAGGTCGAAATCGCGCTGCAAGTTCGCGCTGACGAAGCTTGCGCATTTGACAGTGCGTCCATGCGCCAATTTAGGGTCAATCTCGAAGGCGAGGAGGTTGTTATAGCCTCGTTCTTCCAGCAAATCCAAGAATACGCCTTCGCCAGATGAAGGTTCGAGGACTTTGGCATTTGTCGAAGTTTGTGAAAGATCCAGCATGAACGATGCAATATCCCTTGGCGTGAAATATTGACCTAGATTCTTTCTGTCTAGATTTTCACTTGTCATTGTACCGTTCTCGTTGATGCACTAGTTCATTGTATCAATCGCCCATCACAATTTGAGAAATGAAAATGCCCATAGAATGACTAGTTGGTGCTTGAACAATTGGATAATCTTCTGCACGCCTTTCGCCATATTTTACGCTCCATTCGTCATTCTTCATTCTTCATTTCTCCTTGACTCCGAGGTCGGAGAGTTTCATGGAGATGACGCGGCTGACGCCTTTCTCCTGCTGGCTGACGCCATAGACGAGATCCGCGCCGGCGATGGTATGCTGGTTGTGCGTGATGATGAGGAACTGCGACTTGACGAGGAATTCCTTGAGCTGTTCTACGAAGCGTCCGATATTGGCGTCGTCGAGAGCGGCGTCGAGTTCGTCGAGCATGGAGAATGGGGCGGGCTTGATGAGGAAGATCGAGAAGAGCAGCGCGACGGCGGTCATCGTTCGCTCACCACCGGAGAGGAGCGTGACAGACTGCGGGCGCTTACCCGGAGGACGTGCGATGATGTCGATGCCGCATTCGAGAGGGTCTTCGTCGTTTTCGAGCAGCACGAGGCGCGCCTCGCCGCCGCCGAAAAGCTTCGTGAACATCTGCTGGAAGTTCTTGTTGGCCTGCTCGAAAGTGTTTCTGAACATTTCGCCTGATGTGGTATTCAGGTTGTTGATGAGCAGCATGATCTGTTCCTTGGCGGCGATCAAGTCTGCTTCCTGCTCCTTTTCGCGGGCGTAGCGCTCTTCGAGTTCGCGGCATTCGTCGATGGCCACCATGTTGACCGGGCCGAGCGCGGCGATGTCGCTCTGGAGTTTCGCGACGGTCTGCTCCAGATCATGCAGCGGCGGGACGAAGCCGCCTCGCCATTCCGGGTCGGGCTCACGCAGAACCGCGTCGGCGAAAAGGCCGTATTCGTCTTGGAGGTGGTCGTAGATGTTCTGGCGGCGCATGGTGGCTTCCGTCGCCTGGACTTCGAGCTTGCTGCGGAAATCCCTGGCCTGGTCGAGGCCGGCGCGCTTCTGCGCGACTTCGCGGTCTGCTGCGGAGATGCGCTCCATCATGCCCATGCGCTTGGAGCGCTCCTCTTCTATCCTGTCATGGAGCCACTGCGCCTTGGCCTTGAGGTCTTCGAGGCTGGCGAGCAGGTCACCGCTCTCCTCGGTAAGTCGCTGTATGGAATCTTCGTATCCCTTGATGCCGCTTTCGCGCCCTTCGATCTGGCGCTCCAGCTCCTCGCGGCGCTCCTGCGCGGATTCTCTCTGGCGCCCGACGAACGAAAGTTCCTGCTCCATCTGGCTGGCAGCGATGCGGCGCTCGGTCAGGCGCTGGGATTCCACGACGCTCTCTGTCTCGAGGGCGCGAAGCTCGTCTTGCATCTCCGACATGCCGTCCATGAGGGCGTCGCGCTTTGCTATGGTCTCCTCCAGTTCTCTGGCGAGCGCTTTGCGCCGAGCGATGCCGTCCTCGTTCGACTTGACGGCGCAGGCGAGTTCGGAGGCGACTTTTTCTAGCCTTGCCGAGAGCGCCGCGGCGTCGCGCTTGGCCATCGCCTCCTCGCCTTCGCATTGTGCGGCGGTGCGGCGGGCTTCGGCCAGACGCGCTTCGGATTCCGCAAGGCGCGAAGAAAGCGAGCGCACGCGCTCTGCGCCGTTTGCGAGGACGTCCTTGGCGTCGGCGATTTTGGTGCGCAGGTCGGCGAGTGCCATTTCCGTTTCGGTGATAGGCGACATCCTGCCGCTCGAAGAAACGATGCCCGTCTTCGGTTTCCAGACGCCGTCCTGGCCATCAACGAGGACAACGTCGCCCAGCAAGTCTTCGAGGATCGGATCGGCGCCGTCCTCGGAATTGGCTGCGAGATGGTCTAGCAGGCGGTCGCCTTCCTTGACGGCTCCTGCCGCCGTCTCTATCGCCGCAAGCCTCACGTTGCCGCACTCGTTCTGCAGGGCCGCCTCGAGGGCGATTTTGGATTTCGCCTCGTCCTTGAGCATCTCGAGCTGCGCTTCCTTTGCGGCGGCTGCGCCCTGCATTTCGCCGAGGTTGTCGCGCGCTTCTTCGATGCGGCTGCGCAAATCCTCGAGCTCCGTCTTGGCGTTCGTGAACTGTTCCTCGAAGGCTTGCTCGGTTTCGCGCGCCGCCTCCGCCTTCGCTTGGATTTCGGCGAGCGACGCCTGCGAAGCCTCGACGGCAGAGCGCAGCTGCTTTTCGTCGGCCGCAAGCCGTTCGTTGCGCATGATCGCCTCGCGCTCCGCGCTTTCCAGGCGAGCGATTTCGTCGCGTATTTCCGTCGCGCGCCTGTCGCACTGCACGCTTTCGGTGCGCGAAGTCTGGACTTTCAGGCGAAGTTCGTCGATGGCGGCCTGCGAAGCCTTGAACGTGGCTTCCGCTTCGTCGAGTGCGGCCTTCGCCGCCTCCAAGGATTCGGAAAGCAGGCGCGTCTTCTGTTCCAGCGACTCCGTCTGCATCTTGATTTCTTTGAGCTGGCGGCGCGTGTCGGCGATTTCGCGGCCGTCGCGCTCCGCGAAAGATCGGTATTCGGCGATTCGCTGGGCGTTCACGCCTATGACTTCGTTTGCACGACTGTAGGCGCCCGTGGCTGCGGCTTCCTGCTGCGCGAGAGTCTGCAGACGTTCTTCGAGGGCGTGTATTTCGGAGTGGAGCTGCTGCTGCGCGGCTTCCGCGACGGCGACGATTTCGCTCGCTTCGGCGATGGCCGCTTCCGTCTCGCTGCGGTTACGGGCGTTTTCTTCGAGCGTGACGTCGAACTCGTGTATCTTCTGCTTGGAGACGTAGATGTCCAGTCCACGCAGCTGGTCGCGAAGCTCCTTGTATTTCTGCGCCTTGCCCACCTGGCGCTGCAACGATCCGATCTGGCGCTTCATCTCACGCAGGACGTCAGCTTCGCGCAAGAGGTTCTGTTCGGTCTGCTCGATCTTGCGCAGCGCGTCCTTGCGGTCCGCCTTGAACTTGGTGATGCCTGCCGCCTCTTCGAAGACCGCACGGCGGTCCTCCGGCTTTGAAGAAAGGATGGCGTCGATCTGCCCTTGCGCCATGACCGAGTATGAGGATGTGCCGATGCCCGTGCCCATGAAGAGGTGCTGCACGTCTTTCAGGCGGCTGGGTTTCTTGTTGATAAGGTATTCGCCGGAGCCGTCGCGATACACCCGGCGCGTGATCGTCACTTCGTGGTAGTCCGTGCCCAGCTCTTTTTCGCAGTCCGCAAAGGTGATTGATACTTCTGCCAGGCCGAGAGGTTTTCGCGTGTCAGTGCCGTTGAAGACCACATCGACGAGTTTGGAGCACCGTAGGGCGGTGGGTTTCTGCTCGCCCAGCACCCAGCGGATGGCGTCGGAGACGTTCGACTTGCCGCATCCGTTGGGGCCGACGATGGCGATTAGTCCTGGCTCGAACGTCAGCCGCGTCTTGTCCGCGAAACTCTTGAATCCGAGTATGTCTAGTTGCTTGAGGTACATCTTTAGTTTCGAATTGCAAGTCTCTAGTCCATATCAAACCGAAACACCTATTTCATTGCCAGCATGGCGTCTATGGCTCGCTTCGCCCGGACTGCGACTTCCTCCTGGACGTTTACGCGGGTCTTCATCTCTGAGAGGCTGGCGCGCAGGCTTTCGAGAGTCGTCTTCTTCATGTTGGGGCATACTAGGCGTTCCGTGACTGGATAGAAGTTTTTCCCGGGGTTCTCCTTTCGCAGACGGTGTAGAATGCCTATTTCCGTGCCGACGATGAACTCTGTGGCGTCCGATTCTCGTGCGAAGGCGCACATTCCACCCGTGGAGAGGCGCTGGTCGGCGATGGCGCGGACATCTGCCGCGCATTCCGGATGCACCATCACGACGGCGCCGGGGTGAGCTTTGCGGGCTTCCTCGATCTTCGCGGCGGTGAGCATTGCGTGCGTCGGGCAGTAGCCTGGCCAAAGCTTGTAGCTGCGGCCAAGCAACGAGGCTATATGCCCGCCGAGATGCTGGTCTGGCACGAATATGATTTCCTCGTTGGGCGCGAACGTCTGCATAATCTTTTCCGCATTGCCGCTCGTCACGCACATGTCGCACTCGGCCTTGACCTCTGCGGTGGAGTTCACGTAGCAGATGGCCTTTGCGCCTGGATGCTTCGCCTTCATTGCGCGGAGCTGTTCCGCGGAGATCATGTCGGCCATTGGGCATCCTGCGTCCGGGTTTGGAATGAGGACCGTCTTCGCAGGGTTGAGGATTGCGGCGGTCTCGGCCATGAAATACACGCCGCAGAAGACTATGACATCCGCCTCGACCTGCGTCGCCTTGCGGGCCAGCTCCAGCGAATCGCCGGTGAAGTCCGCTGCGTCTTGCACTTCGGCGCGTTGATAGTTGTGCGCCAGGATCACCGCATTGCGTTCCTTTTTCAGCCGCAATATGTCGTCGAGCATGATATTATCTCGGACGCTCGACGAGACTCCGCCACGGGTCGTACGTTCCCGCTCTTCGTTCCTTACATCGTCATTCATATCTCAGACAGTCTATCGGGTTCTGCTTGGAAGCCTTCCATGCCGGGTAGAAGCCGAAAAACATCCCCACCAGAGCGGAGAAGAGAAATGCGTATATGGTGGAAGATATCTGTATGAGTATCGGCCAGCCTTTGACCATGCCGATCGTGTGCGCCCCGGCGATGCCTACTGCCACGCCCACCGCTCCGCCAACCGTCGATAGCGCCACAGCCTCCAGCAGGAATTGCATGAGGATGTTGGCGGGCGTCGCGCCGATGGCCATGCGCAGGCCTATTTCCTTGATGCGCTCCGTTACGGAAACAAGCATGATGTTCATTATGCCTATGCCCCCCACCAGTAGGGAAATGGCTGCGACCGCCGTGAGCAGCACGGTCATCAACTGGGAGACGGATCCGATGGTGTTCATGATTTCGGTGGTGTCGCGCGTTTCAAAGTCGTCGTCCTGGTAGTCGGCGAGGTGGTGGCGCTGGCGCAGGAGCGCCGCTACCTCTCGCTTGGCCTCATCCAGGTCATCCATGGTGATGAGCGAGAGGTTCATCATGTTGATGTTGTTGAACTTGGACCTCTGAAGATACCTTTGCACTGCCGTGTATGGCGCCATAACTACGTCGTCTTGGTCCTGTCCCCAATTGTTCGCGCCTTTCGAGCCGAGGACGCCTACAACCTTGAAGGTCATGTTCTTCAGCCGCATGGTTTTGCCCACCGGGTCTTCGTCGTCAAAGAGGTTCGCTTTCACCGTTGTGCCCACGACGCAGACCCTGGCGGCGCGCCGCTCCTCTTCTTCTGAGAAGAATCTGCCGTCAGTCACCGTCCAGTTGCTGATAAGCAGTATGTCGGTGGAGACGCCCTGGACGTTGCCGGCCCAGTTTTTGGCGCCGTGCATCATCTGCACGTTCGTGCGCACTTGAGGACTTACGCCCTGCACCAGGTGCGGCAGCTCCTTCTTGATCGCCTCGGCGTCGCCTGCGGTCATGGTTTGGCCCTGTCCCATGCCGCCGGAGACCGCGCCGTGATTGCGTCTTTCGGGGAACACCATCATCAGGTTGTTTCCCATGGACGATATTTCCCTGACCATCATCGTCTGCGCACCCTGGCCGATAGCCATCACGGCGATGACGGCGGCGATGCCGACGATTATGCCCAGGCACGTCAGCAGGGAGCGCGTCTTGTTCCGCGCTATGGCCCTGCCGGCCACCTTGAATATCATCCATAGGTTCATGTCCCGCATATTATACCATATTTTTCCGTTTGCGGGACGTGCCTTCCGCATTCGCGCCATTCACGCCATTCAACATTTTTTCCGCGGGACCGGACGCCGCACCTCCAGGGAGAGCGAAACTCGCGCTCCACGGCCGCGCACCGAGGCGACGATTGTCACTTGGCGAAGCGATAGCTACGAC
>CAMOIK010000030.1 GCA_946615875.1 uncultured Verrucomicrobiota bacterium
GTTATGACTTGGCGATGTGATAGTTGTCACCTTGTCAGGCGACCGGGAGAGGCCAGCGGTTGCGAACGAAGGCATAGCGGCGCGAGCCGTCCGGGGCGATGATTATCGCCGCAGAGTCCAGAAATTGCACCCAAGTGCGCTCCGTCCAGCCTGAATAGGTCCCTCTGCCGGAGAGAAAAGCGGCAATAAAGAGGTCGTGCGAGGCGAAAATGCCGAGTTTGCCGGTGAATTTGCCAATCACATGGTCTTCAAGCATATCCGTGGCAAGGGCGAGGGGACGAAAGCCAGTCTGGACGCCGTTGCGGCAATACTCGAAACATCGCGGGTAGAACCCGCCATCCCTGAACAGCTGCCAGACGGCATGCGCGTCGGCGTAATAGTAGCTGCCGTTGCCGATCAGCGTGTCGGTGGGGATGGTATCGTAGTTCCAGCGGTCTTCCAGCCACATGCCGCGGGCGATGGCGGCGGCGGTCAGGCGGGTGCGGTGCAGGGGGCTGGAGAGGAACTGCACGGAGTCCGAGGCGTCGCGCAGCGCGGCTCCGAAGTCCAGCGCCATGCGCGTTCCCGCCTCGGTAATTGGGAGGTTTTCGCCGAAAGTAGGGTCTTCCGGATCGATATGCGGGCGTTCGGCGTGACGTGTCATCAGCAGGACGCGGTTTCCTCTAGCCAGCTCCGAGCGAATGTCGGCGACAGGTATTTCGTTCATTTGCGGTTCCTGAGGCGCAGGGCAATCTTGACCGACTCCACGGCTATGCCCGGCGTGATTTTTGAAGTGCCGCGAGCGCGGTCGGTGAAAGAGATGGGGATTTCGCGGATGTCCAGGCCCGCCCTCCAGGCGCGGTGGTTCATCTCAAGTTGGAAGGAATAGCCGGCGCTCTCGACCGTGGCGAAATCTATGCGGCGCAACGCGTCCGCCTTCCAGACCTTGAAGCCGCCCGTCGGGTCGCGCAGCGGCATCCCCGTGACGACGCGGATGAACAACCCGCCCAGCCGCGAAACTAGACGGCGCTTGAACGGCCATCCAGGCGTGGAGCCTCCCTTGACATAGCGCGAGCCGATCGCCAGGTCGGCACCGGCGGCAAGCAGGCGCGGCACGTCGGCTGGCGCGTGGCTGAAATCGCAGTCCATCTGCACCACGCGCTCCGCCCCCATGTCCAGAGCGGCGCGGAACCCGGCGACATACGCCCGCCCAAGCCCCTCCTTCGCACGGCGATGCAGACAGCGAATGCGCGGCTCGCCCGCCGCCAAGCGGTCTATCTCCGCGCCCGTGCCGTCCGGTGAATTGTCATCGACGAAGAGGACGGCGGCCTGCGGCGCGGCCGCAAGGACGGCGGCGGCCATGGGAGCGGCGTTCTCGCGTTCGTTGTATGTGGGGATCACTACTACGGTCTTCATGTCAGCCGACCTCGTCGAAAATCACCTTCGGCTCCGCCATGCGCCCGGCGCCCTTGACGCCGCAGGCGAGATCGCCTTCCGCCGGGCTGACCACCATCACGCCGCGAGAGCGCAGGGCGGCGATGTTCTCCTGCGTCGCCGGGTTGAGCCACATTCCCTCGTTCATCGCCGGTGCGACCACGACCTGCGCCCTCGTCGCAAGCAGCAGCGAAGTCAGCAGGTTGTCGGCGATGCCGTGGCGCATCTTCGCGAGGGTGTTCGCCGTGGCCGGCGCCACGACCACCAGGTCGGCCCACTCCGCGAGCGAAACATGGCCGGGCTTCCATTCGTGCGGCTGCGCGAACGCGTCCACGCTCACGGGATTGCGCGAAAGCGTCTGGAACGTCAGCGGCGCCACGAGCTTCGTGGCGGCCTCCGTCATGACCACGCGCACCTCGTCGCCGTTGCGCACGAAAAGCCTCGCAAGCTCCGCCGCCTTGTAGGCGGCGATCGAGCCGGTCACGCCAAGAAGTATCTTCTTCATCTTCCTCCTCCTCTGCCAGCTGTTTACAGGAACCTGCCCGTCAGGGATTCGGGGCAGGCGCGGATTTTCTCGACCGGGCCCTCGCAGACAAGGCGGCCGCCGGCGTCGCCGCCGCCCGGGCCGAGGTCGATGATCCAGTCGGCGCACTTCATCACATCGGTGTTGTGCTCGATCACGACTATGGTGTTGCCCTGGTCGCGAAGCCTGAGCAGCAGCGCCATCAGCTTGGCGATGTCGTCGAAGTGCAGGCCGGTGGTCGGCTCGTCAAGCAGATATAGCGTGCGGCCCGTGGAGCGGCGGGAAAGCTCCGTGGCGAGCTTGATGCGCTGCGCCTCTCCGCCGGAAAGCGTGGTCGCTGACTGCCCGAGCGCGACGTATCCGAGGCCCACGTCGGCCAGGGTCTTGAGCTTTCGCGCGAGCGACGGCACCTTGCCAAAGAACTCGCAAGCCTCCGCCACGGTCATCTCCAGCACTTCCGAGATGTTCTTCCCGCCATACGTGACCTCCAAAGTCTCGGAGTTGAAGCGCTTGCCGCCGCACTGCTCGCACGTGACGAAGACGTCGGGCAGGAAGCTCATTTCGAGGCGGCGCACGCCGTCGCCGCCGCAGGTCTCGCAGCGTCCGCCCTTGACGTTGAAGGAAAAGCGGCCCGCGGCGTAGCCTCTTGCCTTCGCCGCCTGGGTCTTCGCGAAAAGTTCGCGTATCTCCAAGAAAAAGCCCACGTACGTGGCCGGATTGGAGCGCGGGGTGCGCCCGATCGGCGACTGGTCGATCTCTATGACCTTGTCGAAATTCTCGGCGCCCGTGATCTTGCGGTGCTTGCCGGGAACGTCCTTGGCATGGTAGAAGTCTCGCATCAGCGCCCGCTTCAGCGTCTCTTCCACGAGAGTCGATTTGCCCGATCCGCTGACGCCCGTGACCACGGTGAACGAACCCACCGGGATGTGCACGGTGATGTTCTTGAGGTTGTGTTCGGAGGCGCCGTGGACGGTCAGGAAGGCCGGGTGGCTTGAAGGATTGGAGGGTATCTGGGGGCTGGAGGGGCGGGCTGGGTTTGAACGAGGGGCGTGCACGCTCTTCCGCCCCGAGAGGTAGTCGGCCGTAAGCGACTTCGCATTCAGCAGCCCCTTGAAGCCGCCCTGGTACATCACCATGCCGCCTTCGCGTCCGGCGCCGGGGCCGAGATCGACTATGTAGTCGGCGTTGCGCATCATCTCCTCGTCGTGCTCCACCACCACCACCGTGTTGCCCCTGTCGCGCAAGTCCTTGAGCGTGGCGATCAGGCGGTCGTTGTCGCGCGGATGCAGGCCGATGGTCGGCTCGTCAAGCACGTAGAGGACGCCCGTCAGGCCAGAGCCGATCTGCGTGGCGAGGCGTATGCGCTGCATCTCGCCGCCGGAAAGCGTGGCGGACGGCCTGTCGAGCGTGAGGTAGTCAAGGCCCACGTCAAGCAGGAACTGCAGACGGCGCACGATCTCCTTGACGACTTCGCGGACGGGCTCGAACTCCCCGCCCTTCAGGGTCTTGAAGAACGCGAGGGCGTCGGTGACGCTCATCGCCATCGCTTCGACGATCGTCTTGCCCGCCACCTTCGCAGAACTCGACTCCGGGCGGAGGCGCGAACCACGGCAGTCTGGGCAGACGCGGAAATTCTGATACGCCTCGTACTTCTGGCGCACCTCGTCGTCCTCCGCCTCGTCCAGCTTGCGCTGGAGCGCGGCCAGGACGCCCTCGAAGGGCTTGTCCACGCGGCGCCATTCCAGGACAAGGTCGTCCTTGAAGCCGTGCATGAGACCGTGGCGGAAGGAAGCCGGGAGCTTGGCGTATGGCGTGGCGAGGCTCACCTTGTACTGCGCGGCGATTCTCGCGAGCAGTTCCTTGTGGTAGAGTATCGCCATCTGGCCGCCGAGGCGGCGCCACGGGTGTATGGCCTCCTCAAGCGGCAGGGACGTATCTGGCACGACGAGATTTTCGTCGAAGTAGTATAGCTGGCCGAGGCCCGCGCACGTGGGACAGGCGCCGAACGGCGAGTTGAAGGAGAAGGAGCGCGGCTTGAGCTCGTCGAACGATATCCCGCAGTCGATGCAGGCGTTCAACTCGGAGAATGTCTGCGAGGATTGAGGGGCGTCCGGGCGCTCGACGCGCAGTATGCCGCCGCCCGCCTTGAGCGCCAGCTCCACGGAGTCCGTCAGCCGCGTCTTTTCGGCGGGCAGCACGAGGCGATCGACCACAACGTCGATGTTGTGGCTCTTCTTTTTGTCGAGCGCCGGCGCCTCGTCAAGCGAATACATCTCGCCGTCCACGCGCACGCGCGAAAAGCCGGTGCGCTTGAGCGACGCGAAGACGTCCTCGTGCCGCCCCTTCTTGCCCTTCACGACTGGCGCGAGGATGATCGCCTTGCCTTCGCCCATGCGCCTTATGGCGTCCACGATCTGCTCGGCGCTCTGCCTTGTCACCGGTTTGCCGCAGCGCGGGCAGTGTGCGTGCGCGACGCTGCCGTACAGGAGGCGCAGATAGTCGTGGATTTCCGTGACCGTCGCCACGATGGAACGCGGGTTCCCGCCCGTCGTGTGCTGCTCTATGGAGATCGCCGGCGAGAGTCCCTCGATCTTCTCGACGTCCGGCTTCTGCATCCTGTCCAGGAACTGCCGGGCATACGCCGAAAGAGACTCGACGTAGCGCCTCTGCCCCTCGGCATACAGCGTGTCGAAGGCGAGCGACGATTTCCCGGAGCCAGAAAGCCCCGTGATCACCGTAAGGGAGTTCCTGGGTATCGTGACGTCTATGCCGCGGAGATTGTGCACCCGCGCGTTCTTTATCGTTATGTCGTTCATCATTCCGCCGTCATCTGGAACGAGCCAAGCTTCTTGACCGTGGCGGTGCCGAAGAACCTGCCATCGACCACTGCGCCGGCGATGGACGCTTTGTCGCTCTTCAGCCTGCCGTCCTTCACGTACCAGAGTTTGAAGGAGCCTTTGACCACGCCGGTCTTGGCGGCGCAGGTGAGCTTGAGCGCGGCGAGGTTGGCCGGCGTCTGCGTCGCCGCGACCTTCACGAAAGTCTGCGGCGGCGACGCCTTCTTGTCGATCGACACCTTGCCCACGGTCTTCACCGACTTCCATCTGCCGCCGGAGACGTCGATGGTTTCTTCGCCGAGCGGCGTGACGTTGACGCCGTCCCGTTCGGTTTCGGTCATGTAGTCGCGCCAGCCAGGCATCTCGAAGGAGAGCGAGTGGCGCCCGTCCGCCATGTTCAAGAGCTTCGCGGCGGCGACGGGCTTCCAGTCGCGGACTGCGTAATCGGTGACGGCGGCGGAGCCGTCCCCGCCGATCCACAGGACGAAGCCGACACCCTTCTTCGCGTTCACGACCGGCACGGCGAACACGTTGTCCGAGCCAAGGATGCCCTGCGCCGACGCCGAGAACTTGACGCCGCCTGCGAGGGTTCCGGCCACCTTTGCCTTGCCTTTGCGCGACACGGTCACGGCGAACGTCGAATAGCCGTCTCCGTCGGCGAACGCGACGGTCCATGCGCCGAGCGGCATGATGTCTGCGAGCGCGCGCTCCGGCGTCTTCGCCTTGGCCTTCGCGAAATCGCGCGCGGCCTCCACGGCATAGCCCTCGAATTCCCCGGCGAGGCCGAGGTTGCCGTAGATGATACCGAATTCGTCCGTCGGCGTCCCGCCCGGCGCGACGCTCGTCTTCAGGGTGCGCTTTCTGCCGGAGAACGGCGTGACCGATATCGTGGCGCGCGCCTCCGCGCCCTCCTTCTTCACGGCGGTGGTCTTCACGGCGAGGAGGCCGGCTATCGCCCCCGTCTCGGTGTCGCGCAGCCATCCGCTGTATGCGGCGGAAGTCTCGGCTGTGAAGTCGCCGATTTCCCCGGCGCCATCCGGGAACACCTCCATCGGCTGGTCGTCGCCACCGCCGCCGTCGTCGTCAGCCGCCGCTTTCCAGACGGCGGCAAGCACCACCACGCCGCCTTCCTCGGCGGAAAGGTTCACGACCGTGGCGCAATCGCCATACTGCGCGCCGTCCAGCACCCAGCCGGCGAAATCGAAGCCGTCCAGCGCGAACGCGCAGGGCGGCAGCTCCGCCGCCACGCCGTATGTCATGGAGAGATCGGCCATGGCGCCGCTTCCTCCGTTCGCGTCGAACCTGACGGAATACGCGACCGGCTCCCACACGGCGAAGAGATTGACGCGCGCGCCATCCTCTGCGGCGAGGTTGGATACCTCGGCGCCGTCGGCGTAGGCCGCCGAAGCATCGGCGGAAGTCGCCCATCCGGCGAACCTGTAGCCGGTGCGCCTGAAGGAATTGCCAGGCAACGACGCGGCCTCGTCGTAGGACAGGCTCGCGGAGTCCATCGCGCCTTCTCCGCCGTTCGCGTCGAACCTGACGGAATACGCGTTCGCCCTCCACGTCGCCGAGAGAACGACCTGCGCGCCCTCCTCGCTCGCGAGATCGGATACCTGCGCGCCGTCGCCATAGACGGCGCCAGGCGCCTTCCAGCCTGTGAAAGAATAGCCCGTGCGCGTGAAAACGTTGCGCGGCAGCGTCGCGGTCTCGCCGTACGAGAGCGCCATCTCCGCCATGGCGCCGCTTCCGCCGTTCGCGTCGAAGGCGACAGAATACGCGATGGGCGTCCAGTCGGCGTAGAAGACGACTTCGCCGTCCGCCTCGGCCGTGAGGTTTGAGACCGTCGCGCAGTCGGCAAATCTCTCACCGCCGGCAAGCCAGCCGCCAAACAGATGGCCGGTGCGCGTAAAGGCGCATTTTGCAAGCGCCGCCGGCGCGTCATAGACGAACGGCTGGCTCGCCATGGCGCCGTCTCCGCCGTTCGCGTCGAACTTGACGGAATACGCGTTCGGCTCCCACTGCGCCGTGAAGTCGATTGTTTCGTCGGCGGTCGCAGTCAGGTTCGAGACCGTCTGGCCGTCGGCGAACGTTGCGCCGTCGAAAAGCCATCCGGCGAAGCCGTAGCCCGTGCGCGTGAAGACGTTTGACGAGACCGCCGCCTCCACGCCGTAGATCATCGGCTGGCCGGGCATTTCGCCGACGCCGCCGCCAGGCAGGAAACGCAGTGAATATTCGTTCGGCAGCCACTGCGCGACAAGCGTGGTGGCGTTGGTGATCGCGTTGGTGCATGCGCGGTCGCCGAACTCCAGCCCGGCTTCCGCATACAGCCAGCCGCCAAAACGGTGGCCGACGAGCGAGAACGCGTTGCGCGGCAGCGTGCCGTATTCACCCAGATAGAAAGCTACGGGTTCCATCGCGCCCGTGCCGCCGGCGCCGTCGAACGCCACCTTCAACTGCCCTTCCGGCTCCCAGCGGATGTCTTTCAGCAGCACATGGTGGCCGTCGTGCAGAGACTTCGTCGCCCACTCCAGCGGCGTATCGCCGGAAGCCACGGGCATGCTGACGAACTGCCATTCGTTGGTCAGCGGCAGTTTCTCCGTATCGTCCCCGATCTTGTAGGAGAACGTCGGCTCGCCCCAGGAAGTCCCGCTGGTGCAGACGTCCGCACGCCACGAGAAGGAAAGGACGCCCGAGCCCGTCACGCCGCCTGTCATCAGTGCGCCTTCATCGTCGTCTGCATCCAAGGATGCCAGCATCGAATCGCCCGCCACCTCCACGTCGTTCGTGACCACCCACTTGGCGCCGTCCGCGACGGAGAGGACGATGTCGGTGCCGACAGCGAGCGAATACTGCGTGAGAGCGTTAGTCCAGACGGCGTTGAGCTCGACCTTGGCGCCGTCGTTCGTCGCGAGGTTGATGACGAGTTCCTTGTCCTTGTAGTCCGGGGACTCGGCGGCTTCGTCGCGGGCCCATCCGGCGAACGCCCATGCGCCAGTCTTGCCGCGCGTGAACGAGTTTGAGGAAAGCTTCTTGCCGATGTCGAAGACGAAGTGCTGCGGTTCCATGCGGCCCTGCCCGCCGTTCGCGAAGAACACGACGTCGTATTCGTTCGTCTTGTAGATCGCGGCGATCGCGATGTCGTTCGTGACGGCCTCCCACGTCTCCGGCTCCCAGCGCAGGAACGTGTGGCCCGTCCACGACGAATACGCGGCCTCGTCGGGAGCCTGCGGCATATCCAGCTCGTAAACGGTCCGCACGTCGTTGGTCTCCGCGCCAGTCGCGTCGCGGTAGGTCATGGCGACGGAGAACTTCTGTTTCATCTCCCAACGGGCGTAGAGCCGCGCTATGTCGTCGCGCACGACTTCCATGCGGTTCGTGATCTCGTCGCCGCCGGAGGCGTCGGTCCACCAACCCTTGAACCAAGCGTCGCGGCGCACCAGCTCCGGCAGATCGTAGAAGCCTTCCACGTGCGCCGTGACGGCATCTGGCGCGGACTCTTCCGTGCCGGCGACGGCGGCCTCTCCGTCGGTGTATGGCTCGTTGCCCTCAATGTCAAGCTCGATTTCCATCTGCCTCGCCTGCCAGACGGCGTAGAGCGTGTTCGTGACGCCTTCCGTCGCCACGCCGAGAACCTCGCCAATGTTCGCCACCTTGCCGCCCTTCTCGAAATCTGCGGCGGTCGCGGCTTTCTCCCTGGCCCATCCGAGGAAGTCCCAGCCCTTGCGAGTCCACGAACCAGGGAGGGAGGCAATCTCCTGCTCGTTGGTCCAGAGGCATTCCACATAGTCCCTGCGCTGGCTCTTCGCCGCGTTCTCGTCGTATGCGAGCGTGAAGGCGAGCGCTTCCCACCTGGCGTAGAGCGTCGAGATTTTGTCCGTCGCCACTGTGTCGCCGCTGGCTATGGCATCTCCGCCGTCGTTTCTCGTGAACCAGCCGACGAAACGGAAGCCGGGGCGCGTCGGCGTGGGCAGTTCATATTCTTCGCCTATGAGCGCGGTGACCGTGTCGGCGGAGACCGTGCCGCCCTGCGCGTCGAGCGCGATTTTCATCTGCCGCTTGCGCCATATGCCATACAGGGTGACGGACTGGTTGTGCTTCGTGACATTCAGCGCCGAGCCGGACATCTTCAGCGTCTCGCCCGCCGAGAACATGGCCGTTGCGGTGTTGCTGTCGGTCGCCCAGCCGACGAGATCGTAGCCGGTGCGCCTGGCGTCGTCCGTGGACGGCGCGGCGGCGAGGACAAGCGTGTTGGTGTAGCCCTGCCGTCCGCCCGTCGGAGCGGTGCCCGCGCCTGCGTAGTTCCAGTCGTAGGAGAGCGTGTATTCCAGCAGTTCCCAGCGGGCGTATAGCTTTTCGATGTCGTCGCGCGTCACGGTCTGGCCGTCGATGATGCTCGAGCCGACGCCAGACGGCGCGGTGTACCAATTGACGAACGTGAAGCCCTGGCGCGACGGCACAGGCAGGGAATACTTCTCTTCGATGCGGGCGACGACGGAATTGGACGCGACCGAGCCGCCCTGGGCGTCGAGCGCGATCGTCATCCGCCGCTTGCTCCACACCGCATAGAGCACGACGCGGTCGCCGTCGGCCACCGCGCCGAGCTTCTCGCCGGCGTTCGACAGCACCTGCCCAGCGGAGAACTCCGCCTCGCCCGTCGCCGAGAGCGACCAGCCGACGATCTCGTAGCCAGTCCGCTTGGCGTTCGGCCACAGGCTGGACGGCGAGGCGAGCGTCACGGAGTTGGTATAGACGAGGTCGATGACGCCGTAGTCGCCGGCGATGCCAGACCAGTTGCCCTTGTAGGACAAACTCCAGTCGAGCCACGAGAAGCACGGCGCCAGGAAGAGGAACGGGGAGGAAGGGTTGCCGTACGCCGTGCGCCACTTCACGTCGGCGGTCGCGCCGGCATACTCGTCCAACGACTTGAGGTTTTCCAGAGAAGCGGCCATCGTCACGTCGGCCTGCGTGGACAGCCGCCAGCCATCGACCCTGTGCCCGGCGGGCGGCGTGGCCGTGAAGACGTAGTTCGTGCCGGAGGCGAACTGGACGTGCGTCGTCCCCGACGGCGACACTACGCCCGCCGTGCCGTTTGTCCAGACCCGAGCGCCGTCCAGGTAGAAGCATCCATACGGGTTGAGGTAGTAGCTTGTCGCCGCAGCGACGGGCAGCTTCGCGGCGACCGCGACGGCGGCGCACAGCAAGATCGCCGGCAGACTCTTCTTGTTCATCTGCTTCTCCTTTCTGTTTGCGGTCACTTTTTCAAGTCGAGCGCCAGGAGGAACTCCGGATTGGACTTTGTCTTCTTCAGCGCGTTGAGAACGCTCTTCATCGCACTCTCCGAACCGGTGTCGCTGAGGGTGCGGCGCAGACTCCACGTCTTCTCCAGCTCGACCGGGTCGAGCAGCAGGTCTTCCTTCCGCGTGCCGGACTTGTCGATGTCGATGGCGGGGAATATCCTCTTGTCGGCCAGGCCCCTGTCGAGGCACAGTTCCATGTTGCCCGTGCCCTTGAACTCCTCGAAGATCACCTCGTCCATGCGCGAACCGGTATCGACGAGACCGGTGGCGATTATGGTGAGCGAGCCGCCGCCTTCGATGTTGCGGGCGGCGCCGAAGAAGCGCTTGGGCCTGTGCAGCGCCAGAGCGTCCACGCCGCCGGTCAGTATCTTGCCGGAATGCGGCTGCACGGTGTTGTAGGCGCGGGCCAGTCTCGTTATGGAGTCGAGCAGGATCACGACGTCCCTGCCGTTCTCGACCTGGCGCTTGGACATCTCGATGACCATCTCCGCGACATTGACGTGGTGCTGCGGCTCCTCGTCGAACGTGGAGGAGAGGACCATCGCCTTGGTGTTGCGCTGCATGTCGGTCACCTCCTCCGGGCGTTCATCGACGAGCAGCACGATGAGTATGGCGTCCGGGTGGTTGGCGGTGATGGCGTTGGCGATCTTCTGGAGGAGGACGGTCTTGCCGACGCGAGGCGGAGCCACGATCAGACCTCTCTGGCCGAAGCCGATGGGCGTGAAGAGGTCGATCACCCTGGTGGAATACTCGGTCGCGTCGGTCTCCAGGAAGATGCGCCTCGTCGGGAACGTGGGCGTGAGGTTCTCGAAGTGGATGACGCGCGCGGCGACGCTCGGCTCCTTGCCATTGACGGTGGAGACGTTGCCAAGGCAGAAAAAGCGGTCGCGGTCGCGAGGATCGCGGATCGGGCCCTCGATGACGTCGCCCGTGCGCAGGGCGTGGCGGCGAATCTGCTGCTGGGTGACGAACACGTCCTCCGGGCAGGCGAGGAAGTTGTTCTTCGCCGAACGCAGGAAGCCGTGGCCGTCGCGCATGATTTCGAGGCAGCCAGAGGCGAGGACCGCGCCGCCGGCCGCCAGATACTTGCGTATCGCGGCGAAGATGAGCTCGTGCTTGCGGTATGCGCCCAGCTCCTCGGGGTCGGCGCCGGGCATCATCTTCTCCACGATCTGCGGGGCGGGCCAAGTCTGGATGTCGGCCAGGCGGTATTCCGGGAGGTCTGCGCGGCGGTTGGGGTTGGCGGGCTGCTCGCCGTCGGCGCCCTTCTCTTCTGCTGGAAGCGGCGCGTTCAGGAGCGGGTTCACGCTCTCCTGGCCGTTCGCGCCGCGAATCGGCGAATTGTTGGGCTTCTGTCCGCCGCCGCCGCGTCTGCCGCCGCGCCCCTTGCCGCGGAACTGGTGCTTGCCGCCGCCCCCACCCTGCTGGGACTGCTGCGGCTGCTGCTGCGGCGCGGATGCGCTCTGGCGGGGCGCTGCCTCCGCAGGCGCCGGCGCGGGCTTGGCGCTCTGCGCGAAAACGTCGAATTCGTCGCTCATCTTTCCTTCGTCTCCTTGTCCTTCATGTCATCGAGCCACGAAACGAATTCCGCGGCCTTTCGTTCAAGTTCTTCAGGCGACCCGTCGTTGCGGATCACGTAATGGGATTTTCCGGCTTTCTCCTCCACCGGCATCTGCGCCGCCAGCCTGTCTTCGGCCTCCCGACGGGAAAGCCCGCGACGGAGCATCATCCGCTCGATCTGCATTTCACGCGGGCAGACGACGGCGCATATTATATCATATTTCCACTCCCAGTGCGCCTCGAAGAGGAGAGGTATCACGGCTATCCTGTGCCGCGACGGCGCGGTGCGCCGCCCGGCCTCGCCGAACCATTCGTCGAAGCGCGCCGCCACGAGCGGATGCAGACGGGCCTCCAGCGCCGCGCGCACCGCCGGATCGCTGAACGCGACCGCGGCGAGCCGGCGCCGTTCCTCCTCCGGCACGAGCGAGTGGACTATGTCGTCGGCGTCCAGGGTCTCCGCGCCGCATCGCCGCAGAGCCTCGGCGAAACGCGATTTGCCGCACGCTATGCCGCCTGTCACCGCTATCCTCATCGCGCCCCCCGCATCAACAGCACCGCGTAAACCGTCCGCAGCAATATCCACCAATCCATCCACGGCGACCAGTTCATCACGTAGTAGGTGTCCAGCGCCACGCGGCGCGTGTAGTCGGTGTCGCTGCGCCCGGAGACCTGCCAGAGGCCCGTGATGCCGGGGCGCACGGACGAGAACGCGCCATACGCCTCGCCGTACTTCTCGACCTCCTCCGCCACTATGGGGCGCGGGCCGATGAGGGACATGTCGCCCATGAAAACGTTGAAGAGCTGCGGTAGTTCGTCGAGCGACGTCATGCGCAGCAGTCTGCCCAGCGGCGTCACGCGCGGGTCGCGGCGCAGCTTCATGTCGCGGCGCCATTCCTCGGCGGCGGCGGGGTCGCTCTCCAGCAGGCGGCGCAGACGTTCATCGGCATCCTCGTACATCGAGCGGAACTTCCAGACGCGTATCTCCCTGCCGCCCTTGCCAAGCCGTTTCTGGCGATAGAACACGCCGCCGCCGCCCGTCGCCTTTATGAGGACCGGCAGGATGACGAAAAGCGGCGAAGCCAGCACGAACGCACACACTGCCATGACGGTGTCCAGCACTCTCTTCTGGACGCGGAACAGTTTCTTGCGCCCCTGGTTCACCATCTCGAGGCCGCCTATGCCGTCGAACACGACCGCCTTGGCGCCGAATACTGGAAAGACGCTGGCGGTAGGCAGGTATTCGATGTAGGTGAACCAGTTCGTGAACTCCTCCATCTGGCAGCGGAAAAGCCGCTCGTCCTGGCAGGCCAGCAGAACCTTCACGTCGCGCCGCCGCGCTTCGCCCACGATGTCCTTGAGCCGCCCCAGATACGGCAGCCCCGTATCGGCGAGGCGGGGGCTGTCGTCGCGGACGCCGTCGAAGTAGCCCACGACCTTGAAGCCGGTGTACGGGTCGTCGCGGAGTATCTGCGCAACTTCGCGCGCCACCTTCCCGCTGCCCGCCAGCAGCACGGGTATCTGGCAGAGCCCCAACCGGGCCATAGCCTTGCGAGCCCAGTTCCTGTAGGACTGCGCCAGCACCGCCGTCAGCAGACACGAGACCGCCACGACCACGCGCGAATACCCCTCCATCGTCTGCGTCGCCATCACTACCGCCGCGATGACGAGAAGGTGCGAGAGCACCGACGACAGGAAAAGCCTCCTCATCTCCTCTACGGGCGGAAGCGGCGCCGCCGGGTATGCCCAACTGCCGTTGTAGAGGCCCATCAACCCGTTTGCCGCAAGAAACACGAGCGTTATCGGCCAAAAACGCAGATATATCTCCGGCGTGTAGCCGCCGCCGCACGACCAGTAGGTCAGAACGACCGCGAACCACACGGACGAGATGCACAGCGCATCCGCCATCCAAAGTCCGACGACCCGGTATCTTCCCTGTGAGAACATGGTAGTTGGTAGATGGTGGTTGGCGGGGGGTGGTTGGGATGGGGTGGCGGTTTCTATATATGGAGGATGGCAATCTCTATATATGCAATCGGCAATCTCAATATATGGCGAATGGTGGTCTCTATATATGGCAAACGGCAGGGGTTTGCTGCTATCAGTAGGTTTTCAATCCGCGTCTTGAACGACGAAATAAGAACTCCTGGTGTGGCGCGTGGCGAATAAGCCGGATTCTGTTCCCCGGCGGCGAGCCGCCAGGTCCGATCATTCATCTGAGCAGTCCACCCGAAACCTAATGCACCGCATTCGCGACGCAACCAGAGGGGTCCCCTGTTCGGTTTCCTATTTGACCTTGCTCCGAGGAGGGCTTGCCTTGCGGAGGCGCTCTCGCGCACATCCCGGTGGGCTCTTACCCCGCCCTTTCACCATCACCGGCCCGAAGGCCGGCTGTCTCGCTTCTCTGTGGCGCTATCCATGGCACGGCTTGCCATCCATGCCTTCCGCCCTTGACGAGCGGATCCTCCACCCTGCGGAGTCCGGACTTTCCTCAGCCTTTCGGCCGCGACCGGTCACGCGCGCGCCCCACCAGGAGAAATCGTCGTTCATTCTCTGTACAGCATGCGGCCGCACATCGTGCACGCCACGCGCCGCATGGGCTTGCCCTGCGCCGCCAGCTTCGCGTTCGCATCCACCAGCTGGGAGACGCTGGGCGGCTGCACCAGGTGGCAGCCGTCGCACACGCCGTCGTGCGTCAGCGGCACGATCACCGGCCAGCGCTTGGTCCGCAGCCGCTCGTAGTAGAGCCGCGCCTGCGGATCGCCCACCGCCGCCACCTTCTCGGCGCGCTCCTTCATGGCCTCGTCAAGAGCGCCCTTCACCTCCGAGAGACGCGCGTCAAGCTCTTCGCACACCACGTCCACGGAGCCCTTGAGCGCGTCGAACTTCGCCTGAGCCTCCGCAAGCCGCGTCTGCGCCGACGGCTCGTATTCGCTCGACGCCGCCCAGTTCTGCTCGGTAGTCTCCAGATCATGCGACACGAGATCGATCTGGATTGAATATTGGGCGTATTCGCGGTTGCTGGTGAGGGCCGCCTGCGCGGTCTTGAGCTGCTGGATTTTTTCGCGGAGGGCTTCGGCATCGGCCTCGTAGCCCTTGACCCGGTCGTTCACCTGCTTCAGATTGACCTTGGCGGCTTCCAGATCCGCGCTCACGCCGGAGAGTCGAGCCGTCTCCAAAGCCTTACGGCGCGGCAAGTCCTTGAGCTCGTGCTCCAATTCCCTGATGCGCCCGTCAACCTCCTGCAACTCGATCAACTGCTCGACAACGGTCACTTGTTATATTCCTTTCTGGGGCAGGAGACGGGACTCGAACCCGCAACCCACAGAATCACAATCTGTTGATCTAACCAATTGATCTACTCCCGCCATCTTCCCGCGTGGAGCCAGGTAAGGGACTCGAACCCCCGACCTGCTCATTACGAATGAGCCGCACTACCAACTGTGCTAACCTGGCTTAGGTCACGAGCGCATATTATACCATATTAGCCGTTTCGGGCGCAAGGGGGTATTTTCACTTTTCGGTTAGCCGCAGGGGTTTGGGTGCGTTTCCTTGTTTGCCGCGCGGCTGAAATCGTGCCTCATAGTCTATCGGCAAGTCTGCGGCGCGATCTTGGCCGCTTGTTTCTCTCTACATTCCGGAACTCGCCATCTTGATTTGTCACGTCGGGTCGCCGACGAGCTTGAACTCCGACGGCTGGAAATCCGTGAAGCGCCCCTTCGCCGCAGAAAAGTCGAGGCACGCAATTTCCTCGCGCAATTGGCGCATCGACTCTTCAAGCGGAACAAATTTTTCTTCGCCCGCCGCAGCACGGCGACGCCGCTCGGGCAAAACATCGCCATGCCACGCCGGAGGTTCCGGCTCTGCCGTTGCGGACATCGCCGCCCACAGATATTCCATAGTCTCGACCCTCTCGGCAGGCGACATCCTATCTATCGCTTCCATTACTGCTGGCATGGTTTTCTCCTTCCCACTCGCTTGCGACGCATATTATACCAAATTATCACGCATTCCTGGAGTTTACCCATTTTTTGAGCGTGG
>CAMOIK010000031.1 GCA_946615875.1 uncultured Verrucomicrobiota bacterium
GAGCGGCACGGTCTTGCGTCCGCCCGGGCGGCAGGCCGCGACCATGCAGCCGTGGCATCCGTTCACGAGGACGTCCCGGCCCTCCTTCGACGAACGAAAAATATTTTCATTTGCCCCCTTGCCAAACCGTGTTAGAAATGGTAAACTTTGTGCCGTCTAACACTTACCAGGCTCGTTGGGGCCGTGAAAGAAGGAAAAATGCCGCTGTATATGTTAGGAGTAGGTAGGCGCCGCAGGATCAGTGCGGTGCATGGGGACGATTCGGTGAAGAAACATCTCGGAGAACTCGGGTTCGTTGAGGGAGCGGAAGTGGAGGTTATCGCGGACAACGGAGGCAACCTGATCGTTGGGCTCTACGGTTCTCGCCTCGCGCTGAACCGCGATCTGGCCAAAAGGATACTTGTCTAGGGAAATAGGGCTTCCATTCCGGGAGTTCCAACAAACTAAGGAAACGCAATGACGCTCAATGAAGTGAAAGTCGGAGAGAAGGCGACTGTAGTGCGCCTTACCGGGGAAGGCGCGGTGAAGCGCCGTATAATGGACATGGGACTGACCAAGGGCACGGCAGTAGCGGTCGTAAAGGTGGCTCCTATAGGTGATCCTATCGAATTAGACGTGCGCGGCTATTCGCTATCCATACGCAAGGACGAGGCGGCGATGGTCGAAGTGAGAATGAAGACGTTTGAGAGGTGAATATACCTTCAACCGCATCTTTTTTTGGACAGTTGATTAGACAAGGCAAATAAACTGCGGCGCCGACGGCTCGGCGCCCGAAACGAGAAAGAGCAACATGACGACAAAGATAGCGCTGGCAGGCAACCCGAACAGCGGCAAGACAACGCTGTTCAACGAACTCACCGGTTCTAACCAGTACGTCGGCAATTGGCCAGGCGTGACGGTCGAGGAGAAGAACGGCACTCTGAAGGGCAGCAAGGACGTGATCATCCAGGATCTGCCAGGCATATATTCGCTTTCGCCGTATTCGCTGGAGGAGCGCGTGTCGCGCAACTTCCTTGTTACGGAGAAACCGTCGGCGATACTGAACATCGTCGATGGGACGAACATAGAACGCAACCTTTACCTGACGACGCAGCTTGCGGAACTTGGCGTGCCGATGGTCGTGGCGGTGAATATGATGGATCTCGTGGAGCGCGCCGGCGACAAGATAGATTTCGAGAAGCTCGGCAAGTGGTTGAACTGCCGCGTGGTCGGGATTTCCGCGCAGAGCGGCAAGGGGTGCCATGAGGCCGCGCGCCTCGCGCTGGACTACGCGAAGGAGCGTAAGCGCGGCGAAACGCCCCATGTGTTCACGGGCTCGGTGGAGCACGCCCTTGCTCACATAGAGGAGTCGATACAGGGTAAGGTGCCGACGGAGTCGATTCGCTGGTACGCGATCAAGATTTTCGAGCGCGACCGCGAGGTGATCGGCAAGCTGGACATCGGCGTTGGGCTGATGAAACATCTTGAGGAGCACATCCGCGACTGCGAAAAGGAGCTCGAAGACGATGCGGAATCGATTATCACCACGCAGCGCTACGAGTTCATCCAAAAGCTCGCGCAGGCGTGTGTCGTCAAAAACAAGAAGCGCGAGAAGAGCACGAAACTCTCCGACAAGATCGACCGGATCGTGACGAACCGCATACTCGCGATTCCTGTCTTTGTGGTGTCGCTGCTCGCGATGTATTGGCTGGCTGTGTCTGACGGCGGGCCTGGCACGGTTTTGACCGATTGGGCGAACGACGAATTTCTCGGCGACGGCTGGTTCCTGCCATGGACGCAACATGAATACAAGAGCGCGCCTGACGTGAAGGACGAGGACAAGCCGTGGTTCGAGGGAATGGATTATGAGACGGCGTCCGGCGAATTCGAGCCGCACGGCGCAAACGTCGAGAAATGGCGCGAGGCCTACAAAGCCGCATACGATGAGAAGCATGGCGAAGGCAAGTACGCCGAGGCGCTGGCGGCGTTCAACGAAGAAGCGTCCGAGAAAGCCGCCGATGGCGAAGCGTTCGAAGGATCCGAATTCGAAGTCCTCGACGAACAGCTCGCGCGCGGCGTAAAGGCCGAGGTCTGGCTGGAGGACGAAGAGACGGGCGAAATCCGCTCCGGCAAGGTGGAGGTCGAGAACGCCAAAATCTCCGTCGCCGAATGTGAGTGCGAAGAAGGCTCGTGCGGATGCGCGGGCTGCATTTGCTCGACGAAGCCGGAAGGCGAAGACTGCCCATGCTGCGACAGCGAACTGAAGTGGACGTGCGACTATGCGATGTACCAGGTCTCGGCGTCGTTCGACGAGCCCGATCCTTCCAGTGGCTTCGGCGTCTGGATCCCCGGAGTCGCCGCGCTCTGCGGTTCGTTCTGCGAAAAAGTCGGCATCGCGGAAGGCACGCTCGCGTATGCGCTCGTGAACGACGGCATAGTAGGCGGCGTCTGCACGGTTCTCGGTTTCATTCCGGTGATTGCGATCGTGTTCCTGTTCCTCTCGTTCCTCGAAGACTGCGGCTACATGGCGCGCGTGGCGTTCATCATGGACAGGCTTTTCCGCGGCTTCGGCCTGAGCGGCAAGTCGTTCATCCCGATGCTCGTCGGCAAGGGCTGCGGAGTCCCGGCGGTGATGGCGGCGCGCACGATCGAGAACAAGCGAGACCAGCGCATGACGATCATCCTTGCCACATTCATGCCATGCGGGGCCAAGACGGTCATCATAGCGATGTTTACGGCGATCTTCTTCCGCGAGTGGTGGTCTGTCGCCGCCATGATGGATCTGGCCGGCATCGCCATCATCGTGCTGGGCGGCATTGCGCTGAAGAAGACGCGCGCGTTCGCCGGCGAAGCGGCGCCGTTTGTGATGGAGCTTCCTGCCTATCACATGCCGACGATCAAGGGCATCGCCATACATACTTGGGAGCGAGTCAAGGCGTATGCGATCAAGGCCGGCGTTATCATCTTCCCGGCCTGCGTGGTGCTGACGCTGATGATGACGTTCAGCTGGTCGTTCGACGTCGTGGAAGACCTTGACGATTCCATCCTCGCATCCATTGGCAATGCGATCAAGTGGTTCTTTGCGCCGCTGGGCTTTGGCACCTGGCAGGGCGCGGCGGCCTCCGTCTCCGCTGAAATCGCCAAGGAGCAGGCCACGGCGACGTTGGCGATGGTGGCTGGCGGTGAAGGTTCCGGCGCGGCGAACATCCTGGCGATGTTCAAGGCGCTGGATCCTGCGAACTACAAGGCGGCTGCGCTATCGTTCATGCTCTTCAATCTCTTCATCCCGCCGTGCCTGGTGGCGATCGCCGTCACGTTCCGCGAGATGGGCTCCAAGGCTTGGGGGTGGTTCGCGATGGCCTTCCAGCTTTTCGTGGGATACGTCGTAGCGCTCAACGCCTACCAGTTCGGACGCCTCGCGATTTCCGGGGCCTTCGGCGTCTGGACGGCCGTTGCCATCATCGTGGATGTTTTCGCGCTCTGGGCGATTTTCCGTCCGGCGCCAAAGGCCAAGGAGGCTGAATAATGGCTGGCGCGATCGTAGTCGCGGCCATTCTGCTGCTTGCAGGCTTCGCCGTCCGCAAGCAGTTCAAGAAAGGGCAGTGGACGAAGAGCTGCGTCGGCTGCGCCGGCCGTTGCGGCGGTTCCGGCTGCCATTGCGGCCATGGCTAGGCGGCATGGACCGCGCCCAGGGTCGCGATAGCGTTCCGCGTGGTGAGCGCGGCGAATTCATCCGGCGGCGTGGAGCGCAGAGTCGCCAGGAACCTGGCCGTATAGACGATGAACGCCGGCTCGTTCGCCTTTCCCCGCATCGGCACCGGTGCGAGGAAAGGCGAATCCGTTTCCACGAGGATGCGGTCGTCTGGGACGAGCAGAGCGGCCTCCCGCACGTTGTCCGCCGCGCGAAACGTGACGATGCCGGATATGGAGATCATGAAGCCGAGATCGAGGAGTGCGCGGCAGAAGCGCGGTGAACCCGTGAAGCAGTGTATGATGCCGCGGGACGGAATCTCCCGCAACAACCCCAGCGTGTCGTCGTCCGCTTCGCGGGTGTGGACGACTACCGGCAGGCCGATGGAGCGGGCGATCTCCAGCTGGCGTGCGAAGAGCGCCATTTGTTCGCCGCGCGTTGCGCCGGGGTAGTGGTAGTCGAGGCCGATTTCGCCGACCGCCGCCGCCCGCGACCAGTCCATGCTGTCGAGCGATTCCTCCTTCCCGGCCTGGTCGCGGTCGAGGCCGATCGCGGCGGCCACTTCCGGCAGTGCCGCATCGCCCGTCGCCGCGCCGACTGCGGCGGCGACGCCTGCGTTCAGTTCGGCGCTGCCGCCGACCGCCATGACGCGCGTGACGCCCGCATCCATCGCCCGCCTGAGTATTGCCGCCGTCTCGTCAGCGTCGGATGATTCGAAATGGCAATGCGTGTCGAAGAGTTCCATGGCGCACATTATAGCATATTTGCGCCCGGTCCGGGGCGGCCGCGCTGCTCGCCGAAATATGGTATAATATGGGCGTGAGAGAGGTCATTGCAATAGCGGCGGCGGCGTTCGCAATCCTGGCGGCGGCTGCCGTGGAACCGTTCGGCATGAGCGACGACTTTCTGGCGCAGATCGCGCTGGAGAGGCAGATGTTCTCCGTGAACACCATCGACGGGGCGTGGGGGGCAAAGTCGAAAGCCGCGCTCGCCGCGTGGCTTGCCGCCAATTCCCTGGCGGCGCCTACGAACCGCCGGGAGCTGGTGGCGCTGCTGCTGTCGCGCGAGGGCGGCTCCGTGCCACCCTATCGCCTCGTCAGGGTGACGGAGGCCGACAGAAAGGCGCTCGTCGCCATCCCCTCCAATCCGGCGGAGAAGATGCTGCTGCCTTCCATGGGCTACGAGACGTTGTTAGAGAGGTTCGCGGAGGAGGGCCACACCACGCAGAATACGATGCGTCTGCTCAATCCGCACGCGGACTGGCCGAATCCGCCGGCCGGCGCCGTCATACGCATCCCGAACGTGGCGGGCGGCGGAACAAGACCGCCGAAGGCCGCGCTTGTCAAGGTCAGCCTGGCCCGCCGCCAGGTCGGCGTGTTCGACGCTTCCGGCCGGCAGATCGCGCTCTTCCCGTGCTCCATCGCCGCAGACAAGGCGAAGCGTCCGCCGTCGGGAGAGCTGCGGGTTAAGGGGATCGCGCCGCATCCGAACTACACCTACACCAGCGACCGCCCGGACCACCGTGGGCGCCGCAGGAAGTACATATATCCGTCGGGGCCGAACAATCCCGTGGGGTCGGCGTGGATAGGGCTGAGCATGCCGACATACGGCATACACGGCACTCCCAGTCCGGAAACCGTCGGCAGCGCGGAATCGCACGGCTGCTTCCGTCTGGCCAACTGGAACGCGGAGCGGCTGCGCGACATGGTGGACGAGGGCTGCAAGGTGATGGTGGAGTAGCCGCGCAACACCGCTGCGCCAAAATATGGTATAATGTGCGCCATGAAAGCGATAGCAAAGGTGGCGCCGCAGAGAGGCGTCGAACTCATCGACAAGCCGATGCCGGAAATGGGGATAAACGACGTCCTCATCAAAATCAAGAAGACCGCGATATGCGGCACCGACGTCCATATCTACGAGTGGAACGAATGGGCGCAGGAGGAGATCAAGCCGCCGCTCACCATCGGCCACGAGTACGTAGGCGAGGTGGTTGACGTCGGCTCCAACGTCAAGAGCGTCAAGGTGGGAGAGCGCGTATCCGGCGAGGGGCACATCGTGTGCGGCCACTGCCGCAACTGCCGCGCCGGGCAGCGCCACCTCTGCCGCGAGACGAGGGGCGTGGGCGTCAACCGCGACGGCGCCTTCGCCGAATACCTGGTGATCCCCGAGACGAACGTCTGGCACTGCGAACCCAGCATAGACGACGAGCTCTACGCGATCTTCGACCCGTTCGGAAACGCCACCCACACGGCGCTCTCTTTCAACATGGTGGGCGAGGACGTCCTCATCACCGGGGCGGGGCCGATCGGCATAATGGCCGCCGGCATCTCCAAGTATGTGGGCGCGCGCAACGTGGTGGTGGTGGACGTCAACGACTACCGTCTAGGCCTCGCGCGCCGCCTCGGCGCCACGCGCACCGTGAACGCCCGCAGCGAAAACCTGTCGGACGTGATGAAGGAGCTGGGCATGGTCGAGGGCTTCGACGTGGGCCTGGAGATGTCCGGCGCCGCGCCGTGCCTCAACCAGATGATAGAGGCGATGAACACCGGCGGGCGCATCGCGCTCCTTGGCATCCACGGCCCGGATACGAAGGTGAACTGGAACCACATCGTCTGGAAGGGGCTCAAGATCAAGGGCATCTACGGGCGCGAGATGTTCGAGACGTGGTACAAGATGGGCGCGATGATACAGGGCGGGCTGGACATCTCGCCGGTCATCACCCACCGCTTCAGGTACACCGACTACGAGAAGGGCTTCGAGGCGATGATCGGCGGCAAGTCCGGCAAGGTCATACTCGATTGGGAATGATTTGAAAGGAGACGCAACATGCAAGAGAAAGACGAAAGAGAACTCGCCGCCGCCATGCGCGCCGGCTTCACGCTCATTGAAATCCTCGTCGCCGTGGCCATCATCGGCATCCTCGGCACTGTGGCGACGATAAGCATCACGAAGAGCCTCGACAAGGCGAAGGTGACGGCGGCGCAGGAGGCCGTGCGCAACATCCACGCCGCCTGCGAGACCTACAAGATGAGCGCCAAGAAGTATCCGGGCGACCTGAACGCGCTCGTCAGCGGCGAAGATCCCTATCTCCAGGGCGGTGAAGGCTCGCTCGAGGATCCGTGGGGCAACGAATACCGCATGGAGAAGAAGGGCAAGAACATCGCCATCGTCTCCAACGGCCCAGACGGGGAGTCTGGCAACGAGGACGACGTGCGCAGCGACAAGATCGCCAAGTCCAAGGAATAGCGAAAGGTCGGCGGCGACAGGATGGGGCGGCGCGTTCAATTCTCGGCCACCGGCGCCCGGCGCGCTTTCACGCTCATCGAGCTGCTGGCGATCGTCGCCATCATAGGAATGATGGCGACCGTCGGCGTGATGGGGCTGAACGCCGGGAAGGGTGCCGCCAGGCTGCGCGGCGCCTCGCGCGACATCTTCGCGACGATCCGCCACGCGCGCTCCGTGGCGCTGGTTTCCCAGCAGCCGGCCATAATCACGTATTCCGAGAAGACGGTGGACGACGAGACGTGTGCGTCGGTTGAGATAATGGCGGCGCGGATGATGGGCGGCTCGGGTCCGCAGTACGCGGAAACCATTTCCGGCGAGCGAGTCGCGCTCTTCGAGGCTGGCGAGGGCGGCGGCCAGGACGCGGCGGCGGAGGAGAGGGGCGGGCTGAGCAGCGAGGATTTCTTCTTCGCCCCCATTTCCGACGAAGTCGTCAAAGGCGTGCGCATCAAGGTCACGATGGGCGACGACAGTGTGGAGAGCGACAGCCGCTCCGACGAGACCTACAAGCCCGCCATTTCCGTGTTCTCCAACGTCGATTATCTCCTCGGGCGCTTCAAGGAGGCTAAAAAGGCGCAGGACGCCGCAAAGGCCGCCGGAGGCGACGAGCCGGACGCGGCCTCGCGCGCGCCATCCGCCCCGTCGGCGACGGACGGGCGGCAGGAGGCGGTGAGCATCGTGTGGGAGGTGAACGGGCGGTGCGAGCCGCACAACGTCTGGATATTCCGGGACGGCGCGCAGCCGGATTCCGGGCTTTGCATCAAGGTCGACCGTTTCGGCGGCGCGAAGATCGTCAATGGCAATGAGTTTTGAGCGCGAGTCCAGGGGCTTCACCCTGCTTGAAGTGCTGCTGGCCGTCCTGATACTGGGCTTCGGCCTGACGGGCATAATCGTCGCGATGATGCAGTCGCAGAGGGCGATACTCGCCAGCTCGTACCTGGAGACCGCCCAGGAGGTCATGGACATGGGCGACATGGCGTATCCGCTGGCCGACGTCAGGGACCCGGAGGACGCGCAGAACGGCCTGGACGTCCGCGAACAGAAGGCCACCGAACTCTGGGAGAGGATCAACGCGGAGGAGAAACTTTCGCGCAAGCAGGAGGAGAAGTACCACGGCTACACGTGGGAGCGGGAGTGGCTGAACAAGAACGACGACGAGGAGCTGGAGCGGCTCGGCGGCCTCCACGTGGTGCGCGTCACCGTCCGCTGGGGCGACCGCTTCCGCGGGCACGGCGAGAAGGAATCCTACATAACGCTGTGGCGAAAGGCGGAATGACCATGTCGAGAAAAGGTTTCACCCTGCTTGAGATACTGTGCGCCGTGGCGCTCGTGGGGCTTGTCACCGCGCTCTCGGTCTCCACCTACTACGCGATCAGCCGCAGCTGGGAGGCGTCCACGGACTACATGGACAAGATGCAGCGCACCGACTTCGCCCTGAACCAGCTCATTTCCGGCCTGCGCTCCATGTACTACCCTCACGACGGCAAGCAGGACTTCAACTACGGCTTCGTGCTGATCGACAACGGCAACGGCGAAGACCCCAGGCGCTCCGACATGATCGAGTGGTCGAAGACCGGCACGGCGATCGTCGGCAACAAGTCCGCCGTGGCGGACTCCGTGCACCGCGTCCAGGTGATGGTGCTGGAGGAGGGCGACCACGACTGGAAGGAGGACATCGAGGTCACGGGGCTTTACGCCAGGCATTGCCCAGACCCCGTCCTGAGGCCGAAGGACGACGAGGTGGACTACACGTTCGAGAACGACGAGATGTACCAGCCGGTGCTGATCGCCGACGGCATAGTGGGCTTCAACTGCCGGGTGCTGAAGAGCGCGGAGACCGCCGACTCCGACCTCGGCAGGGCGGAGTTCGAGGACGAGTGGGATCAGTCGAACGCCGTCCCATACAAGGTCGAGCTGACCTTCCACGTGCGCGACCCGGAGGAGGCGAGCTACCGCTCCAACACCGCGCCGATCATGAGAATCGTCCGCATACCCGTCTTCGAACAGAGCCAGGACGGCGCCGCCCCGCCCGGAGAGGACGACGGCAGCGCCGCCGCGGCGAACCGCGACCGCGCCGGAGGAAACCGCGGCGGCGGCAATCGCGGAGGCGCCGCGCCGCCGGATGCCGGCGGGGGAGGAGGGGCGCCGCCGCCCGGCCCGTGACGATGGAGGAACGACCATGCACAAGACACGCAAAGGCAACGCTCTCCTGCTGGCGCTGTGGACGATAGCCGTCCTCTCCGTGATGGTGTTCTCGTTCGCCTACGAGGCGCACCAGCAGAGCGGCGTCAACATCTACGTGCGCGAGCGCAACCGCGTCAATCGGCTCGCCGAGGCCGGCCAGGCCATAGCCGAGGTCGTCCTCCTGGGCTATTCGAGCGCGCCGGACTGGAGCGAAGACCAGGACCTGGCCGAGCTGATGGAGGACGACCGCTGGGTGCGCGAGAAGCAGATGCTGAAGAGGCGCGCGCAGTGCACCGTGGGGCCGATACTGCTCGACGAGGAGGACCCCGGCAGCGGGACCGTGACCATACAGATCGAGACCGTGAACTCCGGAGAGCGCGGCATCATCAACATCAACCAGCTTTACAAGGGAGGCGGCGACCCCAAGTACATGGAGCGCTGGTGGATGATCTTCCAGTCGCACAACATACCCGAGGAACTTTCCACCCCGAAGGAGGGGACGATCAACCTCTGGAACATTCTCATCGCCTCGTGGGACGACTGGCGCGACGAGGACGACGCCGTCTCCAACATCGACGGAGAGGAGTGCGGCGCCGAGACGCAGTGGTACGAGGAGTACGAGGACGACAACGCCGTCGAGGACGAAGACCGACGCCGTCCCCGGCAGGGGCCGATCCCTGACATCCGCGAGCTGGCCTACGTGCGCGGCTGGCGCGACTACCCGCAGGTGCTCACGGGCGGCGTGATAAACCCGTGGGACAAGGAGGAGGACTGGATAACCGTGCGCGGCGTGGAGCACCTTTTCACCACGCTTGGCTCCTCGAAGATAAACATCAACAGCTGCAACTCGATCGACGCGCTCGTCACCATCCCCGGCGTGTACCTCGATCCGGAGAAGACGGATTCGCTGGAGGAGGCGAAGGTGGCCGCGCAGATGATAATCGACGCGAAGTCGGTCATGCCCGACTACGACGTGGACGAAACGCAGGAGTGGTGGGAGTTCAAGGACTGGAACGACCTGACCTCGCGCGTGGACGAGGATGTCGGCGCCGAGGCGAGCGGCTACTTCTCCTACACGCCCGACGAGGCCACGGTGTTCCGCGTCACCATCAAGGGCGAGTCGATGGGGATGTCGCACGAGGTCACGGCCGAGTGCTACGCCAAAGACTCCAAGATACGCTACTTGTCCTGGCGCGAAGACTGAGCGGCGCTTCAGCGGAAGCCGAGCAGCTTGTGCAGCTGGACGGAGAGCGACCAGCCGTCCAGGCTCGCCAGCGTGGCCTTGGCCGTGGCGAAGTCGATCTCGCCGTCCCTGTCGCACGGCGACACGTAGTAGTCGGTGGCGCGGATGCGCCCGCGCACGCAGCGGCAGAAGTCCGCCGCATCCCCGCCCGACGCGACCACCCTGACTTCGTCGGCGGAGTCGAGTCTTATCGCGTCGCGGTATTCCGCCTTCGGCGAGCAGGCGACGTAGTCCACGAAGTCCAGCCACGGGGCGTCGTCGCGCGAAGCGGTGCCGTTCGTCTCCACGGCGATCCACAGGCCGTTGCGCTTCAGCGCGGCGACCAGCGGCGCCATGTCCGCGACGAGCGTAGGCTCGCCGCCCGTCAGCACGACGCTCCTGGCTTTGTGCGAGAGGATTTCGGCGACCAGTTCGTCAAGCGGCAGCGAGAACCTCCGTGTCTTGTCGGTGTCGCACCACGGGCAGTCGAGGTTGCATCCGGCGAAGCGCACGAAGACGCACGGCCGCCCCGTGTTGCGGCCTTCGCCTTGCAGCGACTCGAATATCTCGACCAGGTCGTACATCACTTCAGCAAGCCGGCTGCGAGGTCGGCGAACGCCGTCTTGTCGCGCGGGTGCACGTCGTGCGGATCGCCCAGCCCCGCGGCGAAAGAGTCTGCGAAGAGGCAGCCTGTTTCGGCGGCGACGCGCTTCTGCACGGCGCGATACCGCTCCCACGGGCGGTTCATCCTTGGCAGGCCCATCATGACGAACGGCACCTGCCGTTTCGCGGGGAGGGCGCGCAGCTCTTCGACGAGCGCGCGCAGGGTCTCGGTCTGGTAGTCTTCGGGCGTGGGCGTGTCGGGCGCGACGCACGTGGTGGCGTTGGACTCGCCCTGATACCAGAGTATGCCGTCTATCGGCAGGCCCTTCAGGCGGCGCAGGCCCTTGTCGTGCATCAGCGCGACCGGCCACCAGTGACCTTCGTCCATGTTGGCGCGGCGGCGCGGGTATTCGCGGGCGACCCACGAGCAAGGGAAGTCGCGGTTGCCGTCCAGCCTGTGGCGGTTCGTGGCGATGGCGGCCAGATGCGGGTAGCGCTGGCGGCCGTCGGCGTCCACTGCGCACATCGTGGCTTCCGAGAGGAACGACTCTGTGGGGGCGCCGCCCGCCGCCACGTAGAGCATGCAGACGGTCTTGCCGGTCGCCTCTGCGCGGCGTATGGCGAAGGAGACGCCAAACGCGCTCTTCCGCAGTGCGTTCCGCGGCGAGAGGCGTTTCCACGAGCCGTCGTTGAAGTCCCAGAAGCGCACGTCCACTTTTGCGAGGCGCTCCATCTCCTTGCGCACGCGCTCCTTCTCCTCTTTCGACGCGCAGAACTCCCCCCAGCCTTTCTGCATGTTGGACTGGCCCGCGCAAAGCCACGTCTCGCGCTTTTCCGGCGGGACGTCGGCGGGCAGCTCGACGGGCGGCGCTTCGCGGCCTTGCATCGCCTCGAAGACGGCCTTGGCGATGACCTTGGCGCCGGCGGCGTTCGGGTGTATGCCGTCGCGGGCGAAGACGGCGTCCATGTCGTCGCGCAGCGGTTCGAGCATGTCGATGCCCACGGCGCCCATGCGCCTGGCGACCTCTTCCAGATCGGTCTGCATCAGGAACGGCTCTGGCGAGCGGTGGAATTTCTGACCATCGGCCAGCGGCGCGAGCTTCGTCCACATGAAGAATTTCACCTGCGGGTTCGCGTCGCGGTAGTCGCCCAGCAGCGCGGCATAGTCGTCGGCGAACTGTCCGCGCTTTCTCCCGCCGCTGTATTCCTTGATGTATTCGCCGCAGTCGTTTATGCCGAGGTTGCATACCACGATATCCGGCTTCCAATCGAGCGCGGCCCTGTGTTCGGGCATGTGCCGGAAGCCGCGCTTCTCGCTGCCGCGCATGGAGTCGAGGTATATGCCGCGCCCCGAGTTGCCGAAGTTGCGCACCTCGTATCCGCCGGGAGAGGCCTCGTCCAGCAGTCTTTGCAGCTGGGCGGGGTAGCTTTCGTCGGCGCGGTTGCCGAGGCCCAGCCCGAAGGTGATGGAATCGCCGATACACGCCACTTTGACGGGGGCGCCGGACGCCGAGGCGAGCGCGAGCGAACACATGGCTGCGGCGAGGAGTTTCTTCATTGCGCTTCCTTTCCGGCCTGCGGGCGGCGCGCCCGTCAGGCGATGCTCTTTATCGTGGGCGCGGGCGGCTTGTTGTAAACGCGCGAGAAGGGCGGCACGGAGTCCTTGAGCCACACGTTGCCGCCGATTTCGGAGTCGTGCCCGATGGTGGTGTCGCCGCCGAGGATCGTGGCGTTGGCGTAGATCACCACGTTGTCCTCTATGTTCGGGTGGCGCTTCAGCCCCTTGACGAGCGCGCCCGTCGCGTCCTTGTCGAACGAAAGCCCGCCGAGCGTGACGCCCTGGTACAGGCGGACGTTGCGCCCGATCACGCACGTCTCGCCGATCACCACGCCCGTGCCGTGGTCGATGAAGAAGCGTTCGCCGATGGTGGCGCCCGGGTGGATGTCTATGCCCGTCCTGGAGTGGGCGAACTCGCTCATGATGCGCGGGATGATTGGGACGCGGAGCCTGTGGAGCTCGTGCGCGAGGCGGTGGATGGTGACGGCGTAGAGGCCCGGGTAAGCCATCACCACTTCCATGCGGCTGGTGGCGGCGGGGTCGCCGTCGTATGCCGCCTGCACGTCGGTATCGACCAGGCGGCGCACCTCTGGGAGGCGCGCGCGGAAGTCCGCCACGATCTGCCGGGCGTCGCGGTCCGGGCACAGGAGCGCGATTTCGCGCTCCAGGTCTTCGGATATCTTGTCTATCGCGCCGCGCGAGTTCAGTTCGCCGTAAACGCACGGGTGCAGCACGGCCATGCCGTGCTTGATGATGTGCGCGATGCGCTGCGGGAGCGTCATTTCGCGGCCCTCCTTATCCTTGCGACGATGCGCGAGGCGCCCAGGTTCTTGAAGCCGAGCGCGAGGAGCAGCTTGCCGAGCGGGTGGCGGCTTTCCGCGCGCACGTCGAGGATTTCGATGCCGTCCGCCTTGCAGAGTTCGCGGAAGTCCTTGAGGGTGACGCAGTGGATGTTGGGCGTGTCGTACCACTTGAAGGGGAGGGCCTTGGAGACCGGCAGGCGCCCGGCGAAAGCGAGCGTGAGGCGTATCCTGTAGGCGGCGAAGTTCGGGAACGTGACGATCGCCTCGTCGGCGATGCGCAGCGCCTCGCGGAGCAGGCCGCGCGGGTTTTTCACCTCCTGCAGGGTGTCGGAGCAGACCGCCACGTCGTAGTGGCCGTCGGGGATGAGGGAGAGGCCCTCGTCCGCGTCCTCCCAGAAGCAGTCGTGGCCGTCCGCCACTGCTTCGGAGAAGCGGTCTATGTCGATTTCCACGCCGTCGCCCTTGACGTCGCGCTGTTTCTTGAGGACGTTGAGCAGCGAGCCGTCGCCGCAGCCGATGTCCAGCACGCGCGCGCCGCGGCGCACCATCCTTGTGATGTTGCGGTAAAGCCGTTCCTGCCACTTCATCACCTTGACCCGGCGGCCGTTGAGGAAGCCGCCGAGGAGGGGAGAGAGGTCGGAGATGTCGGTGAGGAACGAGTCGTGGCCGGTCCCGGCCTCCAGGTGGGCGTAGGATACGCTCTTGTCGTTGCGCAGCAGCGAGCGCACGATGTCCTTCGACTGCCACTCTGCGAAGAGGATGTCGCGCTCGTAGCTGACGACCAGGCACTTCGCCTTGACGCGCGCCGTGGCGTTGTCGAGACCGCCGTATCTGGCGCCGGCGTCGAAGAGGTCCATCGAGCGTGTGATGTGGAGGTAGGAGTTGGCGTCGAAGCGCTTCAGGAACTTCTTGCCGTGGTGGTCGAGGTAGCTTTCGATCTGGAAGTAGGTCTTGAACTGCGCGTCCCTCTTCGCGCGTTCTTCCGGCGGTGCGTCCACGAAGCTCTGCTGCAGGTTGCGGTGGAACTTCTCTTCGAGGAGTTCGCGGGAGAGGTAGGTGATGTGCGCGAGCTCGCGCGCCGTCGAAAGCCCTCTCTTCGGCCCGAGCCCGTCGCCCACGCCGTAGTAGTCGCCGCCGTTCCAGTCGGGGTCCTCGGTGATGCCTGCGCGCCCGACCACGTCGAAGGCCAGCGCCTGCGTGTTCAGCGACGCGCTGGTTGCGATGAGCGCGGCCTTGTCCATCTCGTCAGGGCAGCGCGTCACCCAGTCCATCACCTGCAAGCCGCCGTAGCTGCCGCCGATGAGCGCGGCGAGGTGCTTCACGCCGAGCTGCCGCAGTAGCATCCTGTAGACGTCCACCGCGTCGGAGAAGGTGTATTGCGGGAAAGCCGAGCCGTAGGGTTTGCCGGTGTCGGGGTTGATGGACATCGGCCCCGTGGTGCCGCTGCATCCGCCGAGGACGTTGGCGCAGATCACGTGCCAGCGGTTGGTGTCGATGCCGCGCCCTGGGCCCACCATCCCCTCCCACCAGCCCGAGGGCTTGCTTTCGCCGGGGCGGACGCCCGCCACGTGGGCGTCGCCGGTCAGGGCATGGCAGATGAAGATGACGTTGTCGTCGCGCATCGGCGCGCCGCACTCCTCGTAAAGCACCTCGATCTTCTTCAGCAGCCCTCCCGACTCCAGCCTGTATCCGCCTTCCGGCAGTTTGAGCGCGAGAGTCTTGGGCTCCACTATTCCAACGCCTTCCGACATCGTCTTCCTCCTTGTCTGCTCCCTATCGGAACGTAAGCGCATATTATACCATATTTTGACGGTTTGCGGGATGGCCGGACTTCCTGGGGTTTACCCGCGCAATTCTCGAAACCGTCGAGGAAGGGAGGGCCGGGCTCCCTGCGCACCGCCAGAGGTTTTGGTGCGCACCAAAACCTTTTTAGACCAGCACCAAAATCTTTTTAGACCAGCACCAAAATCTTTTTAGACCAGCACCAAAATCATTTTAGACCAGCACCAAAATCATTTTAGACCAGCACCA
>CAMOIK010000032.1 GCA_946615875.1 uncultured Verrucomicrobiota bacterium
CTCCAGGGTGCGGTCCGCTTGACACGCGGGCGCGGGATATGGTATAATCACTGCATGAATTTGCGATTTGCAGGGCGTGGAGCGTGGAGCGCACGGACGGATGCTCCAGCGTTTAGGAGGAGCGGACGGACAGCGTCGGAGATTTGGCCGAGGATGCGGGGGGCGGTGGTCGTTTCGCTGGTCGTCGCGATCTTCGCCGTCTTCCGTGCAGGAGCCGTGCAGGCGGCGTTTGCGGATGCCGTGGCGGCGGATGTCGTCAACGCGATTGGGATTTTCGCCCCCTACCGTCCCGCCGAGACGCGAGATACGCCGCCACCGCCCGGCTTTGACGCGTTCTATGTGAGCCACTACGGGCGCCATGGCTGCCGCTATCTGGCGAGCGAACTGAATCTACTGGCCGCAGAGAAGATGGAATTGGCGGCCGGGAAGGGTCTGCTCACCGACGTCGGCCGCGAACTCTTGGCGCGGCTGCGCAAGATACATGATGCAAACGAGGGGATGATAGGCGAACTGACCGTGCGCGGCGCGACCGAGCATCGCGGCATCGCCAGGCGTATGCTCGCCAGGTTTCCGCAGGTTTTCGCCCGCGGCGGCAAGGTGCGCTGCCAGTCCAGCGTGTTTTCGAGGTGCATCATGAGCATGGCAAACTTCGCCTGCGAGATGAAGGGCGGCGCCGCGTGGCTTTCCTTCGAATTCGCCACCGGGCGGCGGCTGATGGCCGCGTTGGCGAACACCGTTGAGGAGTCGAAGTTGCCGAATGCGGAGGTCGTGGCGGCCAAGTCGCGCCTGCTGCACGGCGGCTTCGACCCCTCCGCCCTCGTGGCGCGGCTTTTCTGCGGCGATGCCGACGCCGTCCGCGATGTCGTCGGCGACGCGCACAAGTTCGCCGAAAGCCTATTCTACATGATGGCGGTCTGCCGTCCGCTCGATGTCGAGCTCGGAGGGTTGCGCATCGATGACGTGTTTACGCCGGACGAACTGCTCTCGCTTTCCAGGGTGATGAACTCCAAGTGGTATATGCTCATGGGGGACAGCGAGGAGTTCGGCGACGGCCGTCTCGCCGCCACCAGAAACCTCGCCGGCGATATCGTGCGCCGCGCGGACGAAGCGCTGGAGTGCGGCTCGGTGGCGGCCGACTTGCGCTTCGGGCACGACGGCGCACTGTGGCCGCTTCTGGCGCTTGTCGGCATCGAGGGCGCAGGCGACCGTACTTCCTATATGAGAGTATGCGACCACGAGATGCTCTGGCGCAGCATGACCATGGGATCAAATCTTCAGCTCGCGTTCTACCGCAACGCCTCCGGGGAGACTCTCGTCAAGGTCCTCTACAACGAACGGGAGATGCGCGTTCGCGGCCTGGAGCAGGTCGCGGGCGCTTTCTACCGCTGGAAAGACCTGCGCGGACGCCTCGCACAGGCCCGATAGCGCCGCCGTGAAAGCAAAAGCCGCGCGGACGCGAAATTGTTGAAAATACCCCCTTGCGCCGCAGCGGCCTGATATGGTATAATATGCGCCGTTTTCACGGATTGGGGAAGTAGCTCAGTTGGTAGAGCATCACGTTCGCAACGTGGGGGTCGGGAGTTCGAATCTCCTCTTCTCCACCAGAGCCGAAGGAACACGGGACGCGGTATTCACCTTGAAAGGTGCGCCGCGTTCTTCTGTGTTTACGGCATTTCCGCAGTCTTTCGTCGTATGATTCCGTTGCGTCTGCTTCGGTGCTCCATGCCGCGTGCGCAAATGCAGACAGGGCGTTGCGGAAAGAAGCCGCAACGCCCTGCTTGTTCGGGAAAGCCCAGGATCCCTTAGCCGTTGGAGTTGCCCCAGGCGTAGTGTGCGAACGCCTTGTTCGCCTGCGCCATCTTGTGGACGTCGTCGCGCTTCTTGATCACGCTGCCCTGTCCGAGGAAGGCGTCGGTGATTTCTGCGGCGACAGCAGCCGGCATCCCCATTCCGTGGCGGCCGGAGGCGAACTGCGTCGTCCAGCGCAACGCGAGCGAGAGCTGGCGGTTCGCGGCGATCGGCACCGGGACCGGGTAGGTGGTGCCGCCGACGCGACGCGTCTTGACCTCGACCTGCGGCTTCATGTTGTCGATGGCCGCAGAGACGACTTCGAGGGCGTCGGTGAACACCTTGTCGTCCTTCTTGTACTTCTCGGGGTCGGCCTCTATGTTGGCCTTGATCTTGTCTATCGCCCCGTATATGATCTTCTCGGCGACAGACTTCTTGCCGTCCTTCATGACCACGCGGATCATGTGCGCGACGAGTTCCGAATTGTACTTCGGGTCGAGTGTCACGCGCTTCTCGATCTTTCTGGCTCTACGCGACATGGCTTACTTTCCTTCCTTCTTCTGACGCTTCATGCCATACTTGGAGCGGCTGCGGTTGCGGCCGGCCACGCCAAGGGAGTCGAGCTTGCCGCGAACGATGTGGTAGCGCACGCCAGGCAGGTCTTTCACGCGGCCGCCCCTGACGAGCACGACCGAGTGCTCCTGGAGGTTGTGGCCCTCGCCGGGAATGTAGGCCGTCACTTCATAACCGCTCGTGAGGCGCACGCGGGCGACCTTGCGCAGAGCGGAGTTCGGCTTCTTGGGTGTCATCGTCTTGACGACGAGACACACGCCGCGGCGCTGGGGGCACGCCTTCAGCGCGGGCGATTTAGAATGCTTCGCCAAGGGCGAGCGGCCCTTGCGGATCAACTGGTTTATTGTCGGCATTTATGCGTTTTCCTTGCTTTCCCAAAAGTTGAGGCGATATTTTATCATTTTTGCGGTCTCGTGACAAGGGGGTGGGGCGATTTTTTTGCATTGGACGGCGGATTGGCAAATTGGCCGGACACCTGATCGTCAAAATATGGTATAATATACGATCACGCGGGGCGCAGAGGCTCCTAACAGCGCAAATACAGAAAGGACAGTCAGGCAATGTCAGAGAACAGCAGCGGGTTGGCGGATGGCGCCAAGGGGAAGAAAACGACGGGTGCGGGCAAGGCGATCGCTTCTGTCATTGCGCAGATCGTGACTTGCGCGGTTTGCGTGGTGGTTGGGTGGTTCGCGAAGGAGAACTGGCCCGAGAAGAAAGCGCCGGCGGCGAATCCAATGGCCGCCATGGCCGGCATGGCGCAGACTGTCGCCGTGACGAACGCGCAGATGCGGGTTTACAATCGGCCCGAGACGTTCGTCGCCCATGCCGAGCCGGTGCAGGAGGTCGATCTCCTGCCGCAGGTTGACGGCTACATAGTGGAGATGAAGTTCAAGGAAGGCGACACCGTCAAGGCGGGCGACCTTCTCTACGTCCTCGACGACGAGCGCTACCGTGCCGTGGTCAACCAGCGCAAGGCCGACCTGGAGGCGGCCGAGGCGGAGGCGCGCCGCGCGAAGCGCTACTACGATCGCATGCAGAACGCCGACGAGCGCGGCATCACGCAGCTGGAGCGCGACAACGCCGAGGCGGCCAGCGAGTCCGCGGCCGCGGCGGTCATGCAGGCCAAGGCCAATCTCGTCGTGGCGGAATACGACTTGAAGAAGGCGCAGGTCGTCGCGCCGATCTCCGGCCAGATAGGCAAGTCGTCCGCGCACGTGGGCGATTACGTGGCGCCGTCCAAGGGAGCGCTCGCGCGCATCGTGCAGATCGATCCGATGCGTGTTTCGTTCCCGATGACCGACCGCGCCTACATCGCGTGGCGCGAAGCGCAGAAGGCCGGCAAGGCGGAGGCGCTCCGGCTCCGTCTCACCCTCGCGGACGGCAGCGAATACACCGAGCAGGGCACGTGGGACTTCGACGACAACGAGATGAGCGCGTCCACGGCCACCATCCAGATGCGCCTGTCCTTCCCGAATCCGGACCGTCTGCTCATCCCCAACAGCTACGTGACGCTCCTCGCGGACTACCAGAATCCGCCCAAGTATCCTTCCGTGCCGCAGACGGCTATCTTCGACCTGCCCGGCGGCAACGTCGGAGTCTGGGTGGTCAAGTCCGACGGCACGGTGGAGGCGCGGCCCGTCAAGATACGCGACGCCCACCTTGGCTGGACGCCGGTCCTGGAGGGGCTTGAAGAAGGCGAGAAGGTCGTGTTCGCCGGCGTTGCCAAGCTCCAGTCTGGCGTGAAGGTGGTGGAGGCGGTGCCGACGCCCAACGAGGACATCTCGCCCGCGAAGTAGCCTGCCGCCGCAACGCGCCCCGCGGCTTCGCGGGGGCCAACGAGGAACAAGGAGAGATTGATGAAGTTGTCGATAAGGAAGGCGGTTGACGAGATCAAGACGTTCTCGCGCACTTTCGTGGAGCGCCCGCGCTTCGCGATGGTCATCGCCATAGTGCTGACTCTCGCCGGCGTGATGGCGATTTTCAACCTGCCGATCGCGCAGTATCCGCAGCTCACGCCGCCGGAAATCCGCGTCACCTACAACTACCCGGGCGCCAACGCCCGCGAGGTGATGAACACGGTGGCCACGCCGATAGAGGACGAGGTGAACGGCGTGGACGACATGATCTACATGTCGTCGGAGTCCGGCGACGACGGCTCGTATT
Source organism: uncultured Verrucomicrobiota bacterium (assembly GCA_946615875.1). GTDB lineage: Bacteria > Verrucomicrobiota > Kiritimatiellia > RFP12 > UBA1067 > UBA1067. The sequence continues at coordinate 4,525 of CAMOIK010000032.1, forward strand.
CGCTTACGGTGTCGTTCGAGGTGGGGACCGACCGCGACATGGATCTTGTGAAGGTGCAGAACCGCATCTCGCAGGCGGAGGCGAAGCTCCCGACGGAGGTGAAGCAGCTGGGCGGGCGCGTGCGCGCCCAATCGACGGACTTCCTGGGCTTCATCGCCATCAGTTCGCCCAACGGCACCCACTCGCGGCTGGAGCTTTCCGACTACGTTTACCAGAACATCCAGCCGGTGCTGCTGCGCGTGCCAGGCGTCGGCGAGGCGCAGGTTTACGGCCCGAAGCTGGCCGTCCGCGTGTGGCTCGATCCCCAGCGCATGGCGGCGCAGGGCATGAATTCCGAAGAGGTGATCGCGGCCATCTCCAAGCAGAACATCCAGGCCTCGCTGGGCGCGGTGGGCGCCTCCCCGACAAAAGAGCACGGCGCCTTCACGTATTCGCTGCTCGCGAAAGGGCGCCTGATGACGCCTGCGGAGTTCAACGAGATCATCATCCGGCGAGACGAACAGGGCGGCCTGGTGCGACTCAAGGACATCGCGCGCGTGGAGATCGGCGAGCAGAACTACATGTTCGCCGGGCAGCTGAACGGCGGCAACACCGTCAATATCGCCGTGCAGCAGAAGCCGGGCGCCAACGCCATCAAGTCGATGAACCTGCTCATGGAGGAGATGAACCGCCTGAAGGAGTCCTTCCCCGCCGACATGGACTTCTCGGTGCCCTACGACGCCACGGACTACGTGAGAATGTGCATCCGCGAGATCGTGGAGACGCTTCTCATCACGTTCGTGCTCGTCGTCATCGTCTGCTACCTCTTCCTGCAGGACTGGCGCGCGACGCTGATCCCCCTCATCACGATCCCGGTATCCATCTGCTCGACGTTCATACTGATGGCGGTGCTCGGCTACTCCATCAACATCCTCACGCTCTTCGGCCTGGTGCTGGCCATCGGCGTGGTGGTGGACGACTGCATCGTCGTGGTGGAGCGCGTGCAGTTCATCATCGAGACGCGCGGCTACAACGCCAAGGAGGCGACGATACAGGCCATGAGCGACGTGACGGGCGCCGTCATCGCCACCACGCTGGTGCTGCTGGGCATCTTCGTGCCGGTCGGCTTCATGAGCGGCATCACAGGCCGCATCTACCAGCAGTTCTCGGTGACGCTATCGGCGGCGGTCTGCTTCTCGACGCTCTGCGCACTGACCCTCGCGCCGGCTCTCTGCTCGCTGCTGCTGCACGAGTCGCGCCCGTACAAGCACGGGCCGCTGGCCTGGTTCAACTCTCTCATCAACGGCTTCAAGGGCTTCTTCGTGGTGCTGTCCAAGGCGCTCGCGCGCCGTCTCATCCTCTCCGCCATGCTGCTGGCGCTGACCATCCTGGCGACGTTGCAGATGTTCAAGCACACGCAGACCTCGTTCCTGCCGGACGAAGACCAGCGCTGCCTCTTCATCGCGCTGGAGCTGCCCGAGGGCTCCACGCTGCCGCGCTCGCAGGCGGTCTCGCTGCGCGCGACGGACCTGCTGCTCTCGCTCACCAACGAGGTGAACAGCGTCATAAGCATCAACGGCTTCTCGGTGATCGGCGGGCGAGGCGAGAACGAGTCCTTCCTCATCGCAGACCTCAAGGACTGGTCGGAGCGCCGCAGGCCGGAGCAGTGGGTCAAGAACATGATCCCGTCGGTGAAGCAGCTCCTTTCGCAGATCCCGGAGGCGTCGGTGCAGGTGTTCGCTCCGCCGGCCATACCAGGCCTTGGCGCGGACAACTCGATCGACGTGCGCCTGCAGTCCAAGGACTCCACAGACCCGATCGCGCTCGACGCCGTGAAGAACCAGATGCTGGCCAAGCTCAACGCCCTGCCGACGGTTCTCGCCGCTTTCTCCGGCTACACGGCGCAGACGCCGCACCTGCGCCTGGAGATAGACCGCACGAAGGCGGAGATGTTCCACGTGCCCGTGGCGACGGCCTACGCCACGCTGCAGAACTACCTCGGCTCGCGTTACGTGAACGACGTGAACCTTGGAACGCAGGTCAATCGCGTCACGGTGCAGTCCGACTGGAGCGGGCGTTCGTCGCCCGAGGCCGTGGCCAACCTCTACGTGCGCAGCGACACGGGCGCGATGGTGCCGGTGGGCTCGCTCGGCACCATCGCCCGCGAGGTCGGCCCGCGCGTCATGTCGCGCTACCAGATGTTCCCTGCCGCCGGCCTGAAGGTCATGCCGATGCCCGGCGTGGCCACCGGACAGGTGATGGCGGACGTGAAGAAGCTGCTCGAGGAGGAGCTGCCCGAGGGCTACGGCTTCGAGTGGTCTGGCATCACCTACCAGGAGCAGCGCAACTCCGGCTCCGCCGTGCCGCTCATCGCTCTCGCCATTCTCTTCGGCTACCTCTTCCTGGTAGCGCAGTATGAATCCTGGACCATCCCGCTGCCTGTGATGCTCTCCATCTTCGTCGCCACCTTTGGCGCGCTGGTGGGCCTCAAGCTGTTCGGGCTGTCGCTCTCGGTGTATGCGCAGCTGGGGCTGGTGCTGCTCGTCGGTCTCGCCTCGAAGAACGCGATCCTGCTCGTCGAGTTCGCGAAGGACAAGCGCGAAGTCGAGGGCTTTTCCATCGTGGACGCGGCGGGCGCGGCGGCTGGCGAGCGTCTGCGCGCCATACTCATGACGGCTCTCACCACGCTGCTGGGCACGCTGCCCATGTGCATGAACCTGTTCTTCCCGAAGTGGTGCGTGCCGGGCGCGGGCGTCGGCAGCCGCAACGCCATCGGCATAACGGAGTTCTTCGGCATGGCCGCGTCGGTGATGTTCGGCATCTTGCTCGTGCCGGGGCTCTACGCGCTCTTCCAGACATGGCGCGAGCGCATCAAGCGCGTCTTCGAGTATCTGAGCGTGCGCGCCTACCGCGCCCGCCAGCTCAAAGAGCGCGAATAGACGGTAGTTGGCAGATGGCAGATGGCAGTGAGTAGATGGTAGTGGCGATTGGTTGTTGCCGTCTATCTTCTATCCCATCCCTCCCGTCTCTGCCATCTACCCTCTACCATCTACCATCTCTCCCATCATAGGGGGATGGTGTGGGCGCGTGGGAAATGCTAATATATTGGCATGAAAATCAACCGGGAACTCCTGACCGCGTCCTTTTGCTTCGCCGCATCCATCTTTGCCGCGCCCAATGCCGCATTCTGCGCCCCGTCCGCCGAGAAGGCCGAGAGGCTGGCGGCGTTCGCCGCCGAGGGCGAAGACGCGCTGGCCGACAGGCTGCTGATGCATTGGCACACCCATGCCACGGACGTATTCGTGCGCGACGAGCGCGTGGTGGGCGTCGGCGGTCCTCGCGCCGCCGTGTCCACGGTGATGTTCGACGGCTGCCGCAGCCACGTCACAGACTTCAAGCGGCCTCGCATCGAAGACCTGCCGCGCCGCTTCGAAGACCCCAGGGGGTTGTTCCTTGAGCCAAAGGACGGCGGAGCGCGCCAGTGGGCGCCATACGGCAGGCTCGGCACGATCGTCTGTTCGATCAACACGGAGATCCTCGGCCTGGCGCTGGACGCCGCAGACGACCATCCCGCGCTCGCCTGGCGCGTCCTCGACACATACCTCAAGGGCATACTGGCGCGCAACATCCCCACCGACCTGAACCGCGGACATCAGCAGACGCTGTTCGGCATGCAGTCCATGGAGACGATCCACGACAACACCCTGCCGAAAGCCTGCGCGCTCTACGCGGCTCTCAAGGAGTGGGTCGCCGCGAACCATCCGGATGACCTGGCGACATATCAGGCGGCTCTGAAGAAGTGGGCGGAAGTCCAGATTGCAAACGGCGTGGCAGACAACAACTGGGACATAATGCAGTTGAACAACATACTCGACGTCGCCGTGGTGCTGGAGCCGGACTCCTCCTACGCAGACGGGAAGGGGCGGGGGCACTATCTGGACGTGGTCATGAACCGCTCAAGCGTCCGCAACCTTTCCGTACGCGACCTCTGCGCCAAGGGATTCGACCAGGATGCCGGCACGTGGTGGGAGTGCCCGGGATATTCGCTCGTCACGCTCAAGGACCTGGCGAAGTTCGCCGCGAAGATTCGCGACGTGGCGCACATCGACCTCTACGACGACATCCCGGTGCTCAAAAAGGCATTCGCCGCCGCCGGCGAGTATCTCTTCCCGGACGGCATGACGATCGGTTTCGGCGACACCCACCCCTCGCCGCTGCCGGACGAGATAACCGCCGTGGCCAGGCCGCACACCTCTCCTTTCTTCTACTCGCCCAACGCCAGCTGGCTGGTCGCGCGCAGCGGCATGGACGCCGCATCCGACGTGGCCTTCGCGCTGAACGCCGCGCTCGGCAACCACATGCACGCCAACGGCATCTCGATGGAGCTCTACGCGCGTGGCTACCGCATCGCACCGGACGCCGGGGTGGGCTGGGCGCTCTATTCCGGCGACGACTACAAGGAATACTACTCGCGCTACCCGGCGCACAACACAGTCATGGTCTGTTCGCGCTCCGACTTCTCCCCGATGAAGTGCTTCCAGCCGTTCAAGCTGGAGGCGCACGGCCGCGACTGGGCGACCGTATCTTTCCGCGACCCGGCGACAGGCGCCCAGCAGCTCCGCACGGTGGCATATGTCAAGGACGGCAAAGCCGCTTTCTTCGTCGATGTCTTCCGCTCGCGCATTCCCGGCGGCTCCACATCCGGCGACGAATGGCACGACTACTACTACCACAATTTAGGCGACTCGATTGTCTTCAACGGCGAGACCAAGCCCACGGACATCATCAACTTCGCGGAGAGCGGGCTTTATTCGCTTTCCTATATCAAGGAGAAGGAGGCGATGGAGGGCGAGCGCGACCTGGACGCCGTCTTCCGCTGGAAACGCCAGGATGGCGAGATAAAGACGCGCTTCTTCATGAACGGCGCGCCAGGCCGCGTCTTCGTCAAGGCGTTCGCACCGGCCACCGAGGGACTTAGCCGCGTAAAGTCGCCGGACTATTCCATCACACGTGACAGCCGCACGCCGCTCATCGTCGCAAGACAGCAAGGCGAAGCGTGGCACAGACCCTTCATGGCCGTTATCGATCCTTCCGGCGAAGTCGAAAGCGTCTCTTTCGGTGAAAACGGCGACGCGCTCTCCGTCTGCCTCAAGGACGGGCGAACGCTATCTCCGCTTGCGGGCAAGACCGCATGGTAGATGGCTTATTGGTGCGACTGACTGGGATCGAACCAGCAACCTTCGGCTTCGGAGGCCAACGCTCTATCCAATTGAGCTACAGTCGCGCGAAAGTCAGGGTATTGTAGCATAATTTGCCGTCGCCTGTCAATGGGGCGTGGCAATATCGCGGAAAACAACGCAAGAGGCGAAACGCCGGACGGCGTTTGACCTGCCGGATGCCAATATATTCACCTGCCTCTGTCCATATATAGACTTGGCGCCCGTCTATATATTCACCTGCCGTTCGGTTTGGGCGGGCAGAGGCTCGCCCCGCCAATGGAATTTGGCGGCGGCAAGTGAGTGAAACGTGTAATTGCGTGAGTAAACAATATAATTGAAGTGCTGGACGAGAAATGCTATAATGCTGCTGAATATCCATCAAAGGAAAGGAGTGATGATGAAAAAGCGTATATTTGTTCGGGGGGTGGCGCTGATAGGATGCGTCGCCGCTGTGCAGTCGCAGGCTGGAAACGCCACCGACGCCTATGTCCAGTCCGGACTTGTCGCGGCGTTCGACGGCATCGACAACGCCGGCACGGGGGCTCACGACAGGACAGCCACGGTCTGGGCCGACCTTTCCGGCAACGGCAACAACGGCACGTGCGACTCGAAGCTTTCTTGGAACGGCTCGAACGGCTGGAGCGTCTCCGGCGACTGCAAGCCGGTGGTCTTGGGAAACGCAATCGCGCGGACGATGGCGACGACCAACTTCACGGTCAATATCGCCTGCAAGCCCGCACTGATCGACAAGCGAATGGCGTATTTCAGCCAATACAACGGCGGCGGCGCCTCCGGGGCGGCAAGCATCGAGCACGTGAAGACGTCAGGCAAGCTGCGCCTTTTCAGAACGAAGCACTCGTCGGAAAACAACAATTTCGATTGGCAATCCAATGCCAAAGCCGAGGCCTCTTCCTTCATTTCCTTTGCTCTCACGGTTGCGCCAAACGAATGTTGCTTTTACAAGAACGGAGCGCTTGGCGATAAAAAGACGACGTCGTTCGGCGAGGCGAAGGCCGACACGGAAAGCGTCATAGGCGGAGAAGTCCAGAGGAGCGGACGCACTTCAGCGGACTTTACGTCCGGCTACGGTATCACTTTCCAAGGCACATACAACGCCTTGCGCATCTACAACCGGGCCTTGACGGCCGACGAAGCGGCTTGGAACTCTGGCCTCGACGCCGTGCGTTTCAATGGCGCGGACGCCGCCGCGACGCTTGGCGAGGGATATGCCTACGACGCCGCCACGGATGCGCTGACCCTGTCGGTGTCTGCGTCGGCGGGCTCCGGCGGCGCCGTTTCCGTGAATGGCGGCGAGGCCGGCGCATCCGCCGCGGCGGCGCTTGCGCCTGGCGGCGTTGCCGTCTTCGCGGCTGAGCCGGACGGCCTCGGCGGCTACGTCTTCGACCGCTGGACGGGCGACACCTCCGCCATAACGACAGGCACGATCCTCACGCCGGAAATCACGGTCGCCGCGACGCGCCCCGTCGCGCTGGTCGCCAACTTCCGGCGCAACGGCGATGCCGCCGACGGGCTGAAGTTCGACCTCTCCTTCACGGGCGACGCCACCGCCGACGGGGTCGTCTTTTCCCCGACCGCGTCCGAAACGAAGCAGGGCTACGAAACCATCGACGTTCCGTTGCCGGTTCTGCCGACCGTCACCAACGACGCGGTAAAGTGCATCTATCTTCCGCAGCCGGCCGACACTTCCGCAAAAACAGTCTTCCGCCAGGACGCCCGCGTGAAGAATGTCGCGGTGGGCGGAGAAGTCGCTACGGTCTTTTGCCGCTTCCGCTGGGACGGCTCCGTCCTCCCCGACGAGGTGAACTACCCTGCCGTCGTGATGAACGGCTACGAGAGCTGGAACAATGCGTCGAGCGAAGGCTTCTGCCTGCGTCTCCGCGCCGAGAAGAACGACACGCGCGGCTCCTTCTCCTTCGTGTTTGCGGGCAACGCCGTCGCCTACAACAACTCCGGCATAACCACGACCGGCGCGGGGTACATCGACGCGGGGCGCTGGGTCGATGTGTTCGCGTCCGTCTATCCCAGCCCGACGAACCCGAAACTCTCCAACGCCGACGTGTGGTATTGCGAGGTGCCGTCGTGGAACGCGCTCGGCTACTTCAACAGGTCTGAGATGAACCACAAGCACTTCGGCGACGCCTGCGGCATCGAGCGCATCAACACCACGAAGAGGACGGTCATATTCGGCTCCGAGCCGAACGCCGGCGTGGACGCGGTCTCCAAGGTCAACGGCGTGAAATGCCTGCGCGGCGCGATCGCCTGTGCCAAGGGCTGGAATCGCCTCCTCTCGGAAAATGAAATGTGGACCGTCATGGCGGACCTCGGCGGCGTCCAGTCGTTCGCCGACCTGGACACGGCCGCCGGGCGCACCTACAAGACGCTCGACGACATCGACACCGAAGATTTTCGCGAAGGGCGCAACGGCACGCAAATTTCGTTCCTCGGCGGCGACGACCAAGGCGCCCACCGCTGGCGCGCGCTGACAAAGACATACCACACCAACACTCTGTTGTGGAACGCCCCGAAGGACCGCGCGCCCATGCCTGTCGTGTATTCGACGAGGATCAGCAATGCCGCGTCCGGCAAGACCCAGCCCTGCCATCTCGAAGTCAATGGCTCGACGGTCTGGCGGTCCGACGGCGTGAAGAAGGACGAGGAGATTGTCGTGAAGATCGGCGCGGAGCACACGCTGCCGGGCCTGAACGAATTGAAGTGGGTTTACGACACCGAGGAGGCTTCCAACTGGATGATCTTTCGCTATCATCAGTTGAAGATCAGGATCGACGCCGGGCTCTTGGTGATAATAAGGTAGCGGATCATGCAGATGGATAGCGGGCTTGGCATGACGCGCAGGGAGTTCCTTCGCGCTTCGGCGGCGTTCGCGGCGCTGCCGGGGTTGGGCGCACTGGCGGGAACAGGCGGCGCTCGGCGCCGGCGATGGTGGAAGGGCAACCTCCACGCCCATACTTTCTGGTCGGACGGCAAGGCGTTCCCGGAGGAGGCGATCGAGTGGTACAGGAGCCGGGGCTGGAACTTCCTCGGTCTCAGCGACCACAACGTCTTCCAAGACGACCCCGACCGCTGGGTCGGGGTGATCGGCGACGACGAAAAGGACGCAAAGCCGGAGTGGGCGGCCTCGCGCCCGCACCGCTACTGCTACAATGTGAGGCGGCGATACTTCGACGAATACGCCAAGGCGTTCCCCTCCGCCGTCACGCGCGTCGCGGCCGACGGGCGCATCGAGGCGCGGCTTTCGACGTTCGGGGAGCTTTCCGCGCGCTTCAACGAGCCGGGCCGCTTCCTGCTCGTGCCGGACGTAGAGGCGACGCGCTCGGTCGAATACGCGGACGGAAGATACCATCAGCTGCACATGAACTATGTGAACGTGCCGGAACTGCTGCCCTCCTTCGCAGCGCAGGGCTTCCGGCGCACGTTGAAGGACAAACCCCTGCCGGAGTTCCTCGCAGAACATGCGCGCGAAACGGCCGAGCTCGCAAGAAAGCACGGCTGCAAGCCTCTCTTCATCCTCAACCACCCGGTATGGACGTGGTACGACGTGGGCCCGGAGGTGCTGATCGACGTGCCGGAAGTGAGGTTCTTCGAGGTCTGCAACGGCGGCTCGCCATACGCGCCGGCCGACGGCCTGCCGGCCGACGGACTAGACACCGACCGCTTCTGGGACGTCGTGAACGCTTTCCGCGCACGACGCGGCCAGCCGCTCGTCTATGGCGTCGGCACTGACGACACACACAACTATCGCGGCGAGAAGGTGAACATGTGCATACCCGGCAACGCCTGGTCGCTCGTCCGCGCAGAGTCGCTGGACGCCGACTCGCTGATGGACGCGATGGAGCGAGGCGATTTCGTGGCGTGCGAAGGGCTTGACGTCGAGGATGTCGTCTTCGACAGGTCCGCAGGAAGGCTTGAGGTCGCTGTGGGCCCGGGGAACGCTCCGCGGACGGTGAGGTTCATAGTGTCGAAGCGCGACTTCGCGGAAACGCCTGTCGGGCGGATGACCGTCCGCCCGGCCAGGCATTCCGACGTCATGCGATACCAGCGCGACATCCGCATCTACGACGCGAAGATCGGCGTCGCGGCGAAGACGGTTGAAATTCCGGCGGGCGAAGCCGCCCGCGTCTCGTATGAGCTGGCGGACGACGACCTATACGTGCGCGCCCGCGTCGAGGAAAAGGGCGCCACCGTTTCCACGGCCCATCTGCACCCGAAGGGGCTGCGCTGCGCCTGGACCCAGCCCTATCGCGCCTCGTGACGGGGAATTGACGTCGTGGCGGCGGCCGCGTTCTGCCGCCACTTCGCGGGTGTCGTGCCGTGGGCCTTGCGAAAGACGCTGACGAAATGCCCGGCGTTGCAGAAGCCGCAGGCGGCGGCTATCTGGCCGACGCTCGCCGGCTCGTTCGCCAGCATGTCGCGCGCCTTGGCCAGGCGCAGCCGCAGCAGCTCGTCGTGCATGGACCGCCCCAGCACGTCGGCGAAGAGCCTGTCCAGCGTCGCCCTGGAAACCCCGGCCGTTTCTGCCAGCTGCACGGCGCTTGGCGTGTGCGCGATGTGCTCGCGCATATGCCGCAGCACCTGGCGCAGAACCGGGCTGTCGACTGCGAGCGCGTCCGTCGAGCGTCTGGCCGCAAGCCCGCGGCATGGCACCAGGACGGGTTCTCCGATTTCACACCCTCCCTTCCGGGGAATTCCGTCCATGAGCCGGTCGAGCAGCGCCGCCGCCTCGTAGCCGTTGCGGTCAAGGTCGTCGATGACGCTGGAGAGCGGCACCGGCTGGTTCTCGCAGAGAAACGTGTCGTTGCCGATGCCGAGTATCGCGACGTCGTCCGGCACTTTCAATCCCGTCTCAAGGCACAGCGAGAGGATGCGCGAGGCTTCCTCGTCGTTGTAGGTCAGGATGCCGACGGGTTTTGGAAGGGCGGCCAGGCGCGATCCTATCACGTCCGTGAAGAGATTGATATCGTCGAGATTCTCGTCTGGCACGGAGTCTGCCAGGACGATGCGCGTCGCGTCCGGCCAGCGTTCGCGCAATCCTTGGAAGAAAAGACCGTGCACGTGCGTCCAGATGGTCGAGAACCATGCGACGCGCCGAAGCCCGATCTCGGCGAAATGCTCTGCGGCTATCCTGCCTGCGGAACGGTAGTCCGGTATGACCCGCGCCACGGCCACCTCGGGCATGTAGCAGGTGAGATCCACGACGGGGATGCCCTGCGCGACAAGCCCCTTCACGACCTGCGTCGTCGGCTCGTCTCCGCGTAGAGTGACGAGTGCGCCGTCGCCGTTCCATCCGCTTGGGAGGCGCACGAGCCTGTTCGCCAGCGTCATGTGCCATCCGTGCTCGCGGGCGTATCGAGCGATGCCGTCGAAACGCAGCGGGATTGGCGGATCGATCATCAGCATTACCTGTCGTCGTCTCATGCGGCCAATTATACCATA
>CAMOIK010000033.1 GCA_946615875.1 uncultured Verrucomicrobiota bacterium
TTGCCTGCGCTTTGCTCGGTTTGCGCTGATGCGCCACACGGACTCACGGAAAATATGCTATAATACGCGGCATGGCGGAGTCGTCTGGCGAGAAAACAGAGATGCCAACCCCCAAGAAGCTGCGCGACGCGCGGCAGAAAGGGCAGGTCTGCACGTCCAAGGACATAGTATCCACGGCGATACTGATCGTCCTCTTTTGCGTTCTCGGCTGGATGGGCGCGGCCCTGATGGATGATAGCGGCGATATGCTGCGCGTGGTCGCGGGCGGCATCGAGCACAACGACATGTTCTCGCTGGGCGAGTCTGTAAAGATGTCGACGTTCGTCATATGCAAGCATTCGTTCATCTTCGTGATCGTGGCGGCGGTCGTCGGGATAGCGGCGAACGTGGCGCAGGTCGGCTTCCTCTTCACGTTCGAGCCGATCATCCCGAAACTGGAGAAGCTCAATCCGGTGGAGGGCGCGAAGAAGATATTCTGCATGAAGAACCTCTTCGAGTTCCTCAAGAACGTCGTCAAGGTCTCCTTCCTGGGCTACCTGCTCTACAAGATAATCGCAGCGAGCGTGCCGGAACTGCTGACCATGTGCTACGGCACGGTGGACGACATATTCCCCTGCTTGAAGCTCATGCTTCGCCGCCTGGCGGTCTATACCGCGTTCGGATACATCGTCATCGCCATCGTGGACCGCCTCTTCCAGGGCCGGAACTTCACCAAGCAGATGATGATGACCAAGGACGAGGTGAAGCGGGAATACAAGGAAATGGAAGGCTCTGCCGAGGTGAAGCAGGCGCAGAGGCAGTTCCGCGACGAACTGCTCAACGGCCCGGACCCGGTGAAGGCCACCAAGAAGTCCAGCGTGGTCGTGACGAACCCGACGCACATATCGGTCGGCATCCGCTACGACGCCGACGAGGCTCCGCTGCCGCGCATCTGCGTCATGGGCGCGGGCAAGCGCGCCAAGGTCATCCGCGAGACCGCCCTCGCCGAGGGCATACCGGTAGTGGAAGACGTGCCGCTGGCGCGTTCGCTCTTCGCGGAGGGGCACGTCGAGGACTTCATACCGGACTCGCTCATCGAGACGGTCGCCGAAGTCCTCAAGTGGGCGAAGAAGATAAAGGACGCGAAGAAGGAGGAGGACGAGCTCGACAGCGTCCAGCTCTAGGCCGGAGCGCCGAATGGCGGAAACGCAACCGAACTCCAGGGACCATGTTATGACAATAGAGGAACATTATGCGGCGATAGCGCCGAGGTTGACGAACTGGCTCGTGGCCACCGGCAGCCCCTACCACGACGCCTGCGACCTCGTCCAGGCGGTCTTCCTGAAGCTGTGGAAGATGAAGGACGACCTGCGCGACAGCGACGCCGCCGTCAGCGGGCTGGCCTTCACCATGGCGAAGAACCTGCGCAAGAACGCCGCGCGCGACGATAGCCGCATGACATTCAAGGAGGAGATAAAGGAGGAGGATGCGGGCGCGGTGGGCGCGGGCGTCATGCCGTCTGACTCCGCATATCTGCGGCGGCGCCTGAACCAGGCGTTCTCGCAGCTGCCTCCCAACCTGCGCGAGGCGTACACCATGTTCCAGATAGGAGAGCTTTCCATCCGCGAGATATCCCACGAGCTGGGCATCTCGGAGGGTCTCGTAAAGGTGCGCATACACCGCGCAAAGACGAAACTGAAGGAAATCCTAGCCGACCTTGTAACCTTCTGACCGCATCCGTGTAGTATTCGCGGAGACACAACCATGACACTGAATTTCAACGTAGGAAACTTCGGGGCCGCCGCCGCGGCCCAGGCACGCGACGTCTCGCGCATCAACCAGGCCGAAGACGCGAAAATGGCGAAAGGCTCGGACTTTTCCTCCTTTTCCGTCACTCGCGGGACGGCGTCGCCCGAGGATATCGCCGGGGCGGCCATCGGCGAAGATGCGCTTCGGCGCGACGATCCCCTGGGCAATCTCGTGAAGTCCGCCTACAATCTGCCGCCTCCGCCGCCTCCATGGGAACTGTGAGCCGGCGGCGCGCACGTCCGCCGACGCGCTCGCCTTACCGGGCGACGAGTCTGTCCCAGTCTTTTGGCAGGGCGATTTTCACTGTTTTGAAGCCGCCCCCGGGCACGCACATCGCCTTGTTGCGGGCGGCATCGCCGGTGACTATGATGGCGCTTTTCCCTTTCGCCATCGCCGGCACGGTCATGGTCGAATTTCCGGGGATCCACGCCATCCACGGCGGCATGGGCGTCAATTCCGCGCCTTCCGACCTGGAGATTCGCTGGATGTGCTGTTCCAGCGTGTGCTTGCGCGGATCGAACGCGCTGCCGGGGTTCCCCCAGTAGTTCGCGAATGCGCGCGAGGCCAGAGGGATGCGGGCGGTCTCTTCCAGCGCGGTGCAAAGGGCGTTTTTGGAGCGGTAGCGTCTGGCTAGCGCCGTCGCCACCCCCTCTGTCAGCAAGAAGGTGCGATATGTGCAGGGCATCCCGCTCTGCACCGCCATCTGGGACTTCTCGACGGCGTCCCACGCGATCATGTCCTTGATGCGCTCCGCGTCGGAAGTCGCCGGCACGAGATTGTTTCCCCAGTTTATGGACGATGCCACCGTGAGCGTGGAGTCGCCTTCCGAGAACCCCAGCTGCACGTGATACGGCTGCCAGCCGATCCGCTTCACCGCTTCTTCGTCCTCGACCAGGCACCACGGCATCAGATAGCCGAACGTCCCCATGCGGTTCTCCTTGACGCGATAGCCGCCCAGGTTCAGCATCGCGAGATTCATGAAGCGCCCGAAGACGGCGTTTTTCGGCTCTGAAATCTCGCCCTGCCCGCAGTCGAAGCCGAGCTGCCTGGCGACGGGGCCGTTGAGCCAGCAGTATGGCGTCCAGGCGTGGGTAGAGCACAGAGGGCGCCGCCAGTCGCCCGCCTTCATCGCCTCGACAAACGCCAGGCAGAGCGGCATGAATTCCGGCGGGCACCCGGCCATGACGCCGTTGGCGGCCACATGGCGCACGGTGACTTCGCGTTGCGCCGGCGGTATTGCGCCGAGTGAATGCCCCGGCGGAAGGTCGGTGAAACGCAGGAATTCTGCCACCGCTTCTTCCGTGGGCGGAATGACAGGCAGGCCGTCGGACCAGCCGGAATCCGCGAAAATGCGCTGTATTTCCGCGAGAGACCCGGATATTTCCGTCTTTGCGGCATTTCCGTCTCCCGCCGTCGCATCTGGCGGCGGCGGCGTGGTCAGGCCTTTCTTTATCTGTGGCCATAGGATGTTGCGGGTGTTTGCGAGCAGTTCCTCCCGCGTATGGCTGGCGAACGCGCCTGGGTATTCCGCCGTCGCGAGGGCTGGAAGACCGGCTGCTTTCGCGGTCGTCTTCGCTTCGCGCACGAACCCGGTCCCGGCGATCATCACGCTCGGGATGCCAAGTTCTTCGGCGGCGATGCACGAGCCAGCCTCTTTTGGCGTGCAGAGTCCGCAGCCGCCATTCCCCGAAATCACAGCATCGACCTTGCATTCGCGCAGACGCCGCTGAAAGGCATCCTTTTCCCGGCGCACCACGCCCGGTCGCGGATACGGGCCCGCCGAGCCGATTTCGTTCAACAGATACACTTTGGCGGTTGGATATTCGGCGAGAATCAGCTTTTTCATCTCCGGATGCGTGACATTCGCCATGAAGCTGCCGCCGACGATCGCTATAGTCTTGCCATCCAGGGTCTTCAGGCGCGGCGCGACGGGCAGCGGCTTGACCGCGCTCTCCGGTACGGGCGAGACGACGGAGAACTCCGCCACGGATGCGTCAGACGGCAATGTGCACGAGCTATCCTTGCACGCGGACCCGGTCGCCGCGCCCCCAAAATCGAACGCGGACGCCGCCGCCGCCGAAATCGCGGCAAGCAACATGAATACCGCGCATCTGGCGCTGCGCCCGGCTGCCGGCGCAGTGCGCTTCGCCTCGTTGCCCGTCGCAAGCGCCGAAAACGGCATTCCCGCTCTGTCGTTGTATTCCGCGCACATATTGAACTCCTCCTTTGTAGTTGTCCGTCGTCGGCGCACATTATACCATATTTGGTCCGTAGATGGCAGGTGGCTGTCGGTCGATGGTATTTGGTGAAAATTGCCGCGCCCCCCTATTGACAAGCGACGGCAAAAAGTAGTATAATATGCGCCAAACTATGGGTAAGGTATGCCTAAAATTCGCGTATGCACTGTTTGCGAGCCTTGTGCTTTGCGGCTGTGCGACTGTGACCGAGACGGTTTCCCGGCTCTTCAAGGATAAGGAACCGCCGATGCCGGCGGAGTTCGTCGCGTCGTATTTCGACGGGCCGCGCGTCCGAAAGGGCGTTGCATTGATAGTCCAGGTCAGCACGATTTCCCAGCAGCCTGTGACGATGCAGGTGCAGGTCGACCAGAAGGGCGATATCATCCTGCCGCATCTGCTGCGCGAGCCGGTCCCGTGCGACGGGCTGACGCTCGACGCCCTCAAGGAGAGGCTCGTCAAGGAATACGCCGTATATTACAAGCAGCCGCAGGTCATGGTGACGTTCGCGCCGTTCGACATGAAGAGCGGCAGCGTGAGCCCGTGGGGGACGGTGACGGTGCTCGGGGAGGTCGTGAGCCCGGGGCCGGTCAATGTGCCTTCGACGATGGACTTGACCGTGACCAAGGTTCTGCGCGACGCCGGCGGCATGAAGCCGTTCGCCGACAAGCGCAACGTGCAGGTCACGCGGTGCGACAAGGACGGCAAGCAGACCAAGTACATCGTGAACATCGACGAGATCGGCAAGGATGGCCGCATAGACAAGGACATGACGCTGTGCGCCGGAGACGTGGTCTGGGTGCCGGAGACTTGGTACTGAGACTGCGAAAGCCGGACGACGACTCTTCTTAATAAGGAATAAAGGAAAACAGAAAAGGAACCCAACCATGAAGAAACTGCTGATGATTGCGGCCATGGCTCTGGCCGGCGCAACAATGGCGATGACGCTTCAGGAAGCCGCCGCCAAGATACCGGAGGCGGTAGCCAACCCTGCATCCACCGCGGACATCGTGAAAGAGCTTTCGCCAGACGACCAGGTCGAGTTCCTTTCCATGCTGAATGCCGCAATCGCAAAGATGAACGGCTCTGCGGACGAGCTTTCGTCCATTTTCCTGGCCGTGAACGAGGCGGCCCTCAAGGCCCACGGCAAAGGCAACCTCCAGGCGATGCTCGCGACCACGTTCGCCACCGTCCCGCCGGAGCACCTGACCGTCCTCAACGAGAGGCTCGCCAAGGATCTCTTCAACCGCAACGCCGATCCCACGCGCCCGATCAGCGACGCCGACTTCGCCAAGCTCGCGAAGGACGCTATGCAGACGATCGCCACGCGCGCTTCTGACACCGACGACGCAGCGGTCCGCACGACGTTCGCGCTTCTGATGTTCGTCCGCGCGTCCGAGGGGACGCCCGCCGATCTGCGCAACACGCTCGCCGAGACCATCTCCGATCCTGCCGCCCGCGAGCTCGCCCTCAACGAGTGGGTGCCCGCGGCCATGGGCGAGAACACCCCCAAGACCTACGACCCGATGCTCGGCGCCAGCGACGTCGCCGCCGATGTCCCGGTCCCGACGAGCGTTCTCACGATCGCGAACTCTCAGGACATCGTCCCGCTCCTTTCCGACCTCGCGGCAGACCACGCCGAATACGAGCACTCTATTGGCATGGGCATCGGCAACGCCGGGCTGCCCGGCTTCGCGCCGACGATCAACAGCCGCCCCGTGACCAAGAACGAGTATCTGCCTTGGAGCTCGGGCAACAAGCGCGGCGAACGGCGCGACAGCGAGGAGCCCCGCACCTACCCCTTCCAGAGCATCTACGACTGAACCACGCACTATACAAACCTCTTGAGGACACATCACCATGAAACCCAGCAAGATTTCGCTTTCGCTCTGCGCTTCCGCGCTTGCCGCAGCGGCCGTTGCGGGCGACTATGACCGCCCCCAGGGCTTCAAGATCGGCGATCGTCTCACCTTGACGCCTTACGTCTCCCTTTCCTACACATACGACTCGAATGTCGACTCCGCCAAACATTCCAAAAGCGGCTCCAACTGGTCGGTAAACCCCGGCCTCGGCCTGTCGTATGTCGGGGAAAACTGGGGCTTGACCGGCACGGCCTGGTACCAGTATCACGCCTACAACCGCTACACTTCGCAGTTGAACGAGTCTAGCTACGGCGAGCAGCTGGCCTTTGACTGGCGCGACTCCCGCCCTGACGAGAAGGGCTGGACGGCCAAGATGACCGAGCGCTTCCACCAGATCGCGCAGGACGACGACATGTCCAACCACAACGGACGCGGCATGGGGCGCGACCGCAAGGAGTTTAGTGTCGAAGGCGTGGTGGAGCGGCGCCTGAACCGCAACGTCCATCTCGCGATGACCGCCAGCTACTACCTCCTCGACTACGACAACGACGTCAAGAAGTACGCTCCCATGTACGGGTGGAAGCGCGCCACGGTCGGCGGCGAGGCCGGCTACATGGCGTCCAAGTGGACCGACTTCATCATCCACGGCGACTACATGTGGTATGACCAGGACAACAACAAGCTGCGCAGCGGCCGCTACTACGAGGGCTATACCCGCCGCGGCAAGAAGATCAATGCCGACTCCAACGGCTGGACTCTGATGGGCGGCATAGCCACCCGTGCCACCGAGCGCATATCCTATCGCGTCATTGGCGGCTACAGCCGCTTCGACTACGGCGACGGCGCCAAGAAGCTTGGCGGCTTCACATACCAGGCGGCGGCGAACTGGATCATAAGCGACACGCTGAGCTTCACGGCCCTCGGTTCGAGCTACTACCAGCCCTCCGAGAACAGCTACGGCACGGCGCAGAAGGTCCATACCATGAGCGCGGGTCTCGCGAAGAGCTTCGTTCGCGGCAAGCTGACGGGCAATGTCGATGTCGCCTACCGCAAGCAGACGACCGAGTATGCCGAGTACGACATGGACAAATACGACGAGGACATCTGGACGAGCCGCATTGGGATGAACTACCACCTCAACCGCTTCTTCACTTTCTTCGCGCGTCTCGAATACCAGTTCACCGACAGCGACCACAGGGACTACGAGTATGATCGCTGGCGCGGCACGGTTGGCGTGCGCATCTCCTACTGACAAGTGCAGAGGTTCCTATCCAAATACGCAGTGGCGGCGCACCTGGCATTGCTTGCGGTGTCGCCGCTGTTCCTATTCCCGTTTTTCGATGCGGGAGTGGTGGCTGAAGTCGTCTTCTGGCTCTGCGCGTTCGGGCTGGTCTGGCTTTTCATGGAGCCGTCGCGCCGCGCCGATGAGATGCTGCACGACGCCCGCAGCCGTGTGGCGTTCGCCGTCCTGCACGATCCCGTGACGTGGGTCATGGCGCTGATGGCGCTTTTGGCCGCGCTGCGCTGGATCAACAGCGGCATCGCCATGGCATTCGACGTGGAGAGCATGCAGTGGCATCTCAGCGAGCCGCTGTTCTCCGCTCTGCCAGGGGCGGCGGCCGGGCGCGGGAAATACGAGTTCGCGATGACGCTGGCCGCCGCGGCGGTCCTGGCCGGGATACGGCAGTCGCTCGGCAAGCAGGCGAGGCTCGCCTTCCTTTTCGCGGCGTCCGCGTTCGCGGGGCTGGCGGCGGCGATGGCGGTCAGTCTTTCCGTCTGCGGGAACGCGGCGGCGCTCGAAGCCGCGAAGGCGCTATACGCCTCCCCTTCGTTCGCGGGCGCGGCGTTCGCCGCGTATGCGCTGGCGGCGGTGGTGGCGCTCGCCGGTTCCATAGAGGCGAAGTGGAAGCGCGTGGGCTGGCTTTCCGCGTTCGCGGTGGGCGGGACTTTCGCGGGCGCGTTCGTGTTCTCGCCGACTGCGGCGGTGCTGCTCTACGCGGCGGCGGCGGCGTTGACTGCGTTCCTGTGCACCGGGTGGCTCGGCGCGGTTTCGCGCGGGGTGAACGCCATGCGCTTCTTCGCGATCCTGTTCGTAGGCGTGGCGCTGGCGGTGCTGATCGTGACGTGCGTGGCGCCGGGCGACATAGTGGATGCTCGCATTGCGGAGATCAAGTCGCTTTCGCTCTTCCCCAAAGGGTTCCAGGAGGTTCGCGAAATACTCTCCCGGATTTCGATGAAGTCGTGGGAAGGCGCCAAGTGGCTCGGCGGCGGGCTGGGCACGTTCGCCGCCCAGACGAGGTTCGTGGCTGACCGTGCGGACTGGCAGGTGCTCGTATCGGCGCGGCCTTCCGCGCTCAGCGCGTGGTGGACGCTCCTGGCGGAGCGCGGCCTGGTTGGGGCGATAACGCTCGCCGTGCCGCTCGCCTTCCTCGTGTTCACTTTACTGCGCCGCATTCCCGGCGCGTTCGGGCGGCCCGTGTTCCTGCCGGGCTGCTGGCTTGGCGCGTGCCTCGTCGCCGTGGCGACGGCCGAAAGCTTCTTCGACGTCTCGTTCCTCCGTCCCGAGGCGATGCTCGCCGTCGCCGCGTTCCTGGCCACGTCGGCGGGGTCGCTGCCGCCGGTGAACCGCCCTGCGCAACAAGGCGGCGACGAGGGCAGGGACTAGGCGGCGCGGCCGGGCGGGCGCGGTCGCGGCGGACAAGGGCAACAACTTCACAGCATCAGAGTCTATGGCACAGAAACCTATTTACTACGCGAGTTCCAAGGGCACGCCGATGTATTACGGCGGCGGCTCCAAGATGGCCTACGGCGGCAAGCCGATGTACGGCGGCAAGGCGCCCATATACTACGGGGCGGGGCGCAACTACGGCAGCTACGGGCAGTATGGCAGCTACGGGCAGTATGGCGGCGGCGGCAATGCCGAAGACGGCTCGGTGATCGGCACGATCACCATAGGGCGCGTCCTGCGAGTCATTTCGCAGCGCTGGCTCTCCGTCTTCGTCTTCATCCTCGTCGGGTTGATCGTCTCGTTCGCGGTCTATCGCATAACGCCGACCAAATACAAGGCGACGAGCGATTTCAGCATGGACATCCGCCGTGCGGTGGGCGGCCACCAGGCCGGGACGCTGGCGGACGCCATGCCGGACCTCGGCAACAACTACGCCGAAATCTTCAACACGAGAATGCCCGAGTGGCGCAGCGAGAGGATAGTGCAGAAGATCCTGCAGGCCTACCGCAAGGACAACCCGAAGGCCGCCGCCACGGACGACATGATCAAGGACACGCTCTCCAGCTCGGAGCTCGAGCTTCAGCGCAACTCCCGCCTGATAACGATCACGGTGGTGTCGGTTGATCCGGCGCTTGCCGCCGCCCTTGCGAACTCCTACGCCGACGCGATCGAGGACTTCACCGACGAGGAGAACAAGGTGCGCTGCGACAAGGCGGTGAGCCAGATCCACCAGAACGTGGAGAAGAAGCGCCGCGAGGTCGAGAAGATTGAGAAGCACCTGCTCGAGTCGCGCACCCTGAACAAGGTGGACAACCTCCGCGCGACCCGCGAGACGAACCAGCAGGCGCTGCAGAAGACCACCTCGGACCTGCTGGCGCTGGAAAGCGAGGAAACCCAGCTCATCGAGTGGGAGAAGATGCTATCCGAAGTGCAGAAGAACCCGGAAAGCTTCGGCACGCTCTCGTCGTCCGTTCCGCGCGCCCAGGAGATTCTCACCGAATACACGGCGTTCCAGCAGGCGGCGACGGCGCATGCCAGCCTGTTGATGAACTTCACCGACGAGCACCCGGAGGTCAAGGTCAAGGCGTCGGAGCTGGAGGCGGCCAAGCGCCGCTTCCTCGACGCGACGCAGCGCGCCATCGCGACCGGGCGCTCGATGCTGCAGGTCACGCGCAACCAGCTGGCCAACCTCCGCGCCAAGCAGGAGGAGCTGCGCAACGACCTGGCGACGCTCGAGCAGCGCATCGTGATGGCGGAGTCGGAGCTGAAGAGCCTCGAGGACGAGTCCGGCGTGGCGCGCCGCGTGCTGGAAGGGCTGATCTTCGACGAGAACAAGGCTCGCCTCGACGCTGAGAGCAACAACGAGATCATACGCGTGGCGCGGCGCGCCACCGTGCCGAGCAAGCCGTTCTCGCCCAATCCAATCGTCGTGTTCGGCGCGGGCATCGTGCTTTCTCTCGTGCTCGGCCTGGTGTTCGTCCTGATTCTCGACAACCTCGAGGATACGATCGTCAATCTTGCCGACATAGAAGGGCGCCTGTCTCTCAAGGTGCTGGCGGTGCTCCCGCACGTGCGTCTGCGCCAGCGCGAGCAGGTGGCGAAGTTCGCCGCCGAGGACAAGTATTCGCAGTTCGCCGAGACGGTGGCGGGCCTGCGCAACCTGCTGGACTCCCCGCGCTACGAGGCCATGTCGCACTGTCTGCTCGTGATCTCCACGCAGCCCGGCGAAGGCAAGACCATCACTTCCACGTCCATCGCCATATCCTACGCGCAGGCCGGGCGCAAGGTGCTGCACATCGACTTCGACATGCGCCGTCCGCGGCTGGCCAGGGTGTGGGGGCTGGAGCTCGAAGAGAGCAAGAGCTTCTCGCACACGCTCCAGAAATACGCGGAAGCCGGGCAGGGCGGCGCCGACGCGCCGCTGCCGGACTTCGGCGCGCTCGTCTGCAAGAGCGGCATCCCCAATCTCGACGTGATCGCGTCGCTTCCGCCCGACGGCGTGGCGCCATCCTCGATCCTCGGCTCGTCCATCGTGTCGTCGTTCTTCGAGTGGGCTCGCGCGCGCTACGACAAGATAGTGATCGACGCGCCGCCATTCGGCGTGGTGGGCGACGTGGTGTCGCTGGCGATGATGGCCGACGGCGTGCTGATCATGTGCCGCCCCGACAGGACGCACTTCAAGCCCATCCAATACTGCTCGCGCACCCTGACCGAGGCCGGCGCGACCATACTCGGCGTGATCGTCAATGACGTGGAAATCTCCAACGTGAGCGCTTTCAGCCCGTCCACGCACCACGCCTACGGCGGCGGCTACAAATACGGCTACGGCTACGGCCACGGCTACGGCTACGGCTATGGCTACCGCCCGTCGAAGGGCAAGCGCAAGACGGAGGGCGAGCAGACCGCCGAGGAGAAGGCGACGGCGCTCATGCAGTCGGTCGGCGAGGAAGCCCCGCGCGAGAACCGCCGTCCGGACCGCGAGAATCCGGAGTTCACGGACGACGAATAGCGGCGTCCGCCGCCTGGCGCACACGATGAAACGGGTTTTCATAGACGGCTCGGCCGGGACCACCGGCCTGAGGATACGCGAACGCCTGGCGGACCGCCGGGACATCGAATTGATCGTGCTGCCGGAGGAGACGCGCAAGGATTCCTCGGCGCGGCGCGACGCGCTGAACGCCGCCGACGTCGCGTTCCTCTGCCTGCCGGACGCGGCGGCGGTCGAAGCGGTCTCGCTCGTCGAGAACCCCGGCACGGTCGTGATAGACACATCGACCGCGCACCGCACGAGCGACGGCTGGGAATACGGTTTCCCCGAGCTTTCCGGCCGTCGTCGGCGCATCGCCGGCTCCAAGCGCATCGCGAACCCCGGCTGCCACGCGTCCGGCTTCATCGCGCTGGTCGAGCCGCTCGTGCGCACCGGCATCGTGTCGCCGTCGGCGCGGCTGGCCGCGTTTTCCCTGACGGGCTACTCCGGCGGCGGCAAGAAGATGATCGCAGAATACGCCGCCGCCCTCCGCGGAGACGGAGGGGCGGAGGATCTGCTCTACTTCGGCGCCCGCCAGTATGCGATGGGGCAGCGGCACAAGCACCTGCCGGAGATGGCGAAGATTTGCGCGTTGGAGCGGCCGCCGGTCTTTTCGCCGGTCATCGCCCCCCACGTGAGCGGCATGGAGACCACCGTGATGCTGCATGGCGACATGGTGAAGGGCGGCATGGAGGCCGTGCGGGAATGCTATGCGGAATACTACCGCGCCAACGGCGTCGTCCGCTACGCGCCGGCGGAGTCCCTGCCGGCGGTCGTATCGTCCGCCATGCTTTCCGGGCGCGACGACATGTTCGTGACGGTGCACGGCTGCGACGAGCGGATGGTGGCGACGGCGGTGTTCGACAATCTGGGCAAGGGAGCCTCCGGCGCGGCGATACAGAACATGAACATCGCGCTCGGCGCTCCGGAGACGGAAGGCCTGGTTTGTGAAGGTTGAGCGCCAGAGCGACGAAATGAACCGGCGCAACGCCGCGTTCGACAACCGTCTGCGTCCGACGCGGTTCGGCGACTTCGTGGGGCAGGAGAAGATCCGCGACAGGCTCATGCTCGCCGTGGAGGCGGCGAAGACGCGCGGCGAGCCGCTCGACCACGTGCTCTTCTCCGGCCCGCCTGGACTCGGCAAGACCACGCTCTCCTACATCCTGGGCGAAGCGATGGGCGTGAGCGTTAAGACCACGTCCGGCCCGGTGATAACCAAGCCCGGCGACCTCGCGGGCCTGCTAACTTCCCTCGAACCGGGCGACATCGTCTTCATCGACGAAATCCACCGCATGGCGAAGACGGTCGAAGAGTATCTCTACTCGGCGATGGAGGACTACGCCATCGACATAATGATCGATCAGGGCCCGAACGCGCGCTCCGTGCGCCTGGAGCTGCCGCGCTTCACGCTGGTCGGCGCTACCACGCGCATCGGACTGATCGCGGCGCCGCTGCGCGCGCGCTTCGGCCTGGTGAACCGCCTCGACTACTACGACGCGCACGACCTGGCGCAGATCGTCAGGCGCAGCGCGGAGCGCCTCGGCGTGGAGATCGACGACGAGGGGGCGGCGGAGATCGCCCGCCGTGCGCGCGGGACGCCGCGCATCGCCAACAACCTTCTGCGGCGCGTGCGCGACTACGCGCAGGTGCGCGCCGGCAACTTCATCACCGGCGAAGTCGCCGAAGCTTCCCTCTCGCTGCTCGAAATCGATCCGCACGGTCTGGACGAGATGGACCGCCGCGTGCTGGAGACGATCTGCGTGAAGTTCGGCGGCGGCCCCGTCGGTCTTTCCACCATAGCCGTCTCGATCGGCGAGGAGCCCGACACCGTGGAGGAGGCCTACGAGCCTTTCCTCATAATGGAGGGCTACATGGAGCGCACCCCGAAAGGGCGGGTCGCCACGTCGCTCGCCTACCAGCGCCTCGGCCTTTCCCGCTAGGAGCCGCGTGTCCCCTCGCGGCGGGCGGAAAGGGGGTGCTCCGGCTCGTCCCCCGCCGTCCATATATTCGATTTTGCCGTCGTGTTCGAGGCCTGGCGGAAGCCCGCTCCGTTCGTCGCGTCCGCCGTCAAAAGGCGCAAACGCGCAATTCTGGTGGCGTGATTTTACAATTCTTTAGTGGTTGCGCTATTTGCAGTAATTATGATATAATGTGCGCTGCATGAGGGATGTCGAGCATATTGGAGGGCTCCGTTGCGCCTTTGCCGACGCGGTTTCCGCCGCGCCCGTGGCGTGTGCGCTGCAAATCCCCCCCCCCCCCCCCAATATAAGCGCGCAGCGCACAGGCGCACGGCATTTGGCGCCAGTCGTCCGGCGCGGGAACGCTTGAGCCGCTTCCCGCGTGGCGGCGTTTTCTTTGCTTTCCCCACGAAACCCACAAAAGGAGCACAGTAAATGAAAAAGCGACAGAAACTCTTTCTTGCGGCGTTTGCCGCTTTCGCGACGGGCTGGGCGGCCTTCGCCGAAGACGCATACGTCTATCCGGCGGCAAAGGCGGCAAGCGCGGCCAACGGCGTGAACGTGAACATCGGCTACTGCATGAAGCCGGTTTCTCGCATAGAAGTCGATTTCCAGTTCACAGCTACGCCGAAAGATGTCGTGTTTGGCGCGTGGGGCGTCCCAGGCTCGGACGTGGCGCCGCAACTGCGCACGGCGTTTTGGATATACGATGGCACATATCGGTTCATCTTGAGCGACACCAAGTTAGATTCCCGCGATACCGCAGTTCCCATCGATACCGAGCGACACATCGCAGTGATAGACGTCCTAAACCACAAGTGCAGACTGCAGACCGTGAACGGAGAGCTTGAAGGGAAGGAAATCGACTTCCCGGCCTGCTCCAAGCCGTCCGACTGGCCGGTCTCTCTGTTCGGCGGCTCGAAGAACGCCGCAGGCGACGGCAACCAGCACGTGCAGGCCAAGATATACTCCGTGAAGGTTTACGAGAACGACGTGCTGGTCCACGACTTCGTTCCGTGCATGAAAGGGCGCGACGCAGGGTTCTACGACGAGAAGACAGGCGAGTTCCGCTACGGTACGGGACAGTATGAACTCGTCTGCGGCGGCGACGGCGTCAAGACCATTCCGGACGACGGGTATTTGCAGTCCAGCGGTTCCCAGTATTTCGATACCGGCTATTGCATGAACCCCAACTCGCGCATCGAGGTCGATTTCCAATATCCGGTTGCGGCAACCAGAAATTTCCTTTTCGGCACCTACGGCGACGACGCCGGAATCAACGCCTTCATGTGGAACGACGGCACTCCGACGAAACAATACAAGTTCCATCTGAAAGACGGGGCATACACCGGTGCGGCCAATCTCAACACTGGCATACAGTGCAGCGACACTAACAGGTTCACCGCCATAATGGATATCGCCGCGCAAAAGTGCAGCATGCAGCGCAACGGGTATGAGCGGTGGACGGGCAAGGTGGACGATACTAAATATACACTGAACAACAATGGCAATTGGCCGCTGGTGCTTTTCGGTTCCGCCAATAGCGCTGCGGGCGATGGCAAAAGCGGCGTCTCCGCCCGCATCTATTCGGCGAAGATATACGAGAAGCAGCAAGACGGCACCTACGCGATCGTGAAAGAGTTCGTGCCGTATGTGAAAGACGACACGGCTGGTTTCCTCGAAAAGCAAACGGGCGTGTTCAAGGCGGTGGACGGAATA
>CAMOIK010000034.1 GCA_946615875.1 uncultured Verrucomicrobiota bacterium
CTATATATGGATTTTTACGTGTGTTAGGAGCGGTTTTTGTGCATCAATGCTGCTTTTGAGCACTTGTCCGACGCGAAGGGCGTTCTTCCGTTGGGCGGTCGGCCTGCTCCGTCATGGGCCTGGCGGCCCCAATACTCCTTTAATATATGGCTGGGGAAAGGGGGCCGCGCATCTGCGAAAGGCGGACGCCAAGAGGCGGCGGCGAGGGCAAAAAAGATGAAGTCGCATCCCCCAAGAAACGGAAAATATGGTATAATGTGGCCGATATGAACCTGTTGAAATTTCTTATCGGGACGAAGAACGAACGCGAACTGAAGCGGTTGTGGCCTATCGTGGCGCGTATAAACGCGATAGAGGCGGAGTATCAGGCCAAGGGTTTCGCGGACGAAGACTATCCGCGCATGACGGCGGAGTTCAAGGCCCGTGTGGCGAAGGGCGAGAGCCTCGACGCAATCCTTCCGGAGGCGTTCGCGCTCGTGAAGAACGCCTGCCGCCATCTGGTGGGGACCACCGAGGAGGTGTGCGGGCACGTGCTCGAATGGAACATGGTCCCGTTCGACGTGCAGTTGCTGGGCGGCATCGTGCTGCACCAGGGGAAGATCGCGGAAATGCAGACCGGCGAAGGCAAGACGCTCGTCGCCACTCTGCCGCTCTACCTGAACGCGCTGACCGGCAAGAACGTGCAGCTCGTGACGGTCAACGACTATCTGGCGCGCCGTGACGCGAGCTGGATGGGCCACCTCTACCGTTTCCTCGGCCTCACCGTCGGATGCATCCAGAACTCCATGGACTCCGAGGAACGGCGCAAGCAGTATCTTTGCGACATAACGTACGGCACGAATTCGGAGTTCGGCTTCGACTACCTGCGCGACAACGGCATGGCGCAGGCGCCGGAGAACGTCGTGCAGAACGGCCACAACTTCGCGATAGTGGACGAGGTCGATTCCATCCTCATAGACGAGGCGCGCACGCCGCTCATCATCTCCGGCCCGGCCACGATGTCCACCAGCCACGTCTATCGGGAGCTTCAGCCGATGGTCGATGCGATAGTGCGCGTGCAGACCACGCAGTGCAACGACCTCGTGCGCGAGGCGAAGAAGGCGTGGGACTCCGGCGACAAGGAACTGGCCAAGGACCGCATCTACCAGGTTTACCACTCGATGCCGAAGCACAAGCAGCTCGCACACCTGTTGGAAAACGCGGACATCCGCAAGATCCACGAGGACGGCGAGATGCAGATGCTCTCCGAGATGCGCAAGGAACACGCCCGTGCGCTCCTCGACGAACTGTACTTCACGATCGACGAACGGACGCGCGAGGTCGCGCTGACCGACAAGGGCGCGGAGAAGATATGCCCGCAGGACCCCACGATGTTCGTCCTCCCGGACCTCGCCGCCCAGCTCAGCGCCATCGACGGCGACGCCTCCCTGACGGAGGCAGACCGCCTCGCAAGGCGGCGCGACGCGCAGTCGGCCTTCATCGACAAGAGCGACCGCGTCCACGTCATCGACCAGCTGCTGCGCGCCTACTGCCTCTACGAGAAGGACGTTGAGTATGTAGTGCAGGACAACCACGTTTACATCGTGGACGAGTTCACCGGGCGCGTCCTGCCCGGCCGCCGCTGGTCCGACGGCCTTCACCAGGCGGTCGAGGCGAAGGAAGGCGTCGAGATCGAGAAGGAGTCGCAGACGTTCGCGACGATCACGATACAGAACTACTTCCGCCTCTACAAGAAGCTCGCCGGCATGACCGGCACGGCCGAGACGGAGGCGCGGGAGTTCAAGGACATCTACAAGCTGGACGTCGTGGTGATCCCCACCAACAAGCCCGTGAACCGCACGGACGGCAACGACCAGATATACCGCACGCAGCGCGAGAAGTACAAGGCGATCGTGGCGGACGTGGCGCGTCGCCACGAGAAGGGCCAGCCGATACTGCTTGGCACCGTCACGGTCGATACGTCGGAGATACTTTCGAGGATGCTCAAGATCGCCCGCATCCCCCACGAGGTCCTGAACGCGAAGAACCACGCGCGCGAAGCCGAGATCGTCGCGCTCGCCGGCCAGAAGGGCGCCGTGACGATCGCGACGAACATGGCCGGCCGCGGCACCGACATCAAGCTGGGGCCGGGAGTGACCGAGCTGGGCGGCCTGCACGTGATCGGCTCCGAGCGCCACGAGTCGCGCCGCATCGACAGGCAGCTGCGCGGGCGCTGCTCGCGCCAGGGCGACCCCGGCTCGTCGCAGTTCTTCATTTCGCTGGAAGATCCGCTGATGCGCCTCTTCGGCTCGCAGCGCATCGCCGGGCTGATGCAGCGCCTCGGCCTGGAGGAAGGCGAGGTCATGGAGCACAAGTGGCTCAACCGCTCCGTGGAGACCGCGCAGCGCCGCGTGGAGCAGCAGCACTACGCCGTGAGAAAGCGCACGCTCGAATACGACGACGTGATGAACAAGCAGCGCGCCATCGTCTATGAGCTGCGCGGACGCATCCTCACCGGCGACAGCGCGGCGGTGCACGGCACCATACTGGACGTGATCAACGATCTCGTGCGCACGCAGGCCGAGCGCTACCTCTTCAGCGCGAAGGACGGGCGGCTCGACGATTTCATGAGCTGGCTGGGCGTCACCTTCCCCGTGGCCGTCTCCGAAGAGGAGCTGCGGCCTTTCGTCGGCGATCCCGAGGGGGCGGGCGACCTCGTTTACAAGCGCGTCGAGGAGGCATACGAGGCCAAGTGCGCCAGCGAAGACCAGGAGACGCTGCCGTTCATGGAGCGCGGGGTCTTCCTCAGCGTGATCGACCGCGAGTGGCAGGACTACCTCAAGGCCATGGACGACCTGCGCCACGGCGTCAACCTCCGCGCGTACGGCCAGCGCGACCCGCTGATCGAATACAAGAAGGAGGCGTTCGGGATGTTCGAGTCGCTCATGACCGCCATCAAGACCAAGGTCGTGACGGGCGAGTTCAGGAGCATGACCATGACGAACATGCGGCGCATGATGGCGATGATGGAGCGCGAGAAGGCGGCCGCCCGCACCAACGAGTCCGCGTTCGACGCGGCCGCCGGGCAGGATGCCCCGGTGCGCGCGCGCCACGCCGCCCCTGCGGCCCCCGCGCAGGAGAAGACGGTCGCGGACGTGTTCGCGTCGATGATGTCCAGGCCGGTGATGGCGGGCGCTTCGGCGCCCCGCCCGCCGATGCCGGTGCGCCTGGCGCCCAGCGCGCCCGCCGCCCGCCAGTCGGTCGGAAGGAACGACCCCTGCCCGTGTGGGTCTGGGAAGAAATACAAGAAATGCTGTGGGAGGAATGTGGCATGACTACCGCGATAATAGTGGCGGCAGGGAAGTCCGAAAGGATGGGCGCGGGCACCGACAAGGCGTTCCTGTCGCTCGTGAACAAGCCGGTCGTGGCCTGGAGCCTGCTCGCGTTCGAGCGTTGCCCCGAGATCGACAAGATAGTCCTTGTCGTCCGCAAGGACCAACTCTTCGCCTGCAAGGCCGTCGTCCAGATGTTCGGCATATCCAAGATGCACAAGATCGTGGCGGGCGGCTCGAAGCGCCAGGACTCCGTCATGGCCGGCATGGAGGCCTGCGATCTGGATACGCGGCTCGTGGTGGTCCATGACGGCGCGCGCCCGCTCGTCACCAGCGACATGATCGCGGAGGTCGTCAAGACCGCCAAGCGCACCGGCGCGGCGACGATCGGCAAGCGCCTGACCGACACCGTGAAGTTCGTGGAGAAGGGCACGACCGTCGTCAAGACCATAGACCGCGACAAGCTTTGGGCCGTGCAGACGCCGCAGGCGTTCACCATCAAGACGCTGCGCAACGCCTACCGCAGCCTGCCCGAGGGGGCGGTGGTCACGGACGACTGCCAGGCGGTGGAGCTTTCCGGCGAGACCGTGAGGATAGTGGAGTCCAACAAGCCAAACCTTAAGATCACCACCGTCGAAGACCTGCAGGTCGCCGGCGCGCTTCTGAAATAGCCGTCCCGCCGCGCAGCGGCGGCAAAGGAGGATCATGGGAAAGGTATTTGCTATACTCGGCGACATACACTCGAACATCGACGCGCTGGACGTCGTCCTCGACGACTGCCGATCCCAGGGCGTGACCGACTTCCTGTGTACCGGCGACGTGATAGGCTACAACGCGGCGCCCCGCGAGTGCATGAAGATCGTCCGCGACCTCGGCTGCCCGGTGGTCAAGGGCAACCACGACCACTACGTGTCCAGCCTCTCCGTGAACCTGGCGGACTTCCAGCCGCACGCCGCGATGGTCATACAGTGGACGCGTGAGCAGCTGGACGCCGACGAGCTGAATTGGCTGGCCGACCTGCCGTTCTCCGTGACCGCGATGGGCATGACGATCGTGCACTCCACGAACGACCGCCCCGGCAACTTCGGCTACGTGTTCGACAATCTCCAGGCCGAGGCGAACTTCGTCCACCAGAAGACGCCGCTGTGCTTCCACGGCCACACGCACTGCCCCATGATCTACGAGAAGTCGATGAGCGGCGTATGGCGCATCGACCCGCAGGATATCAAGCTGCCTCCGGGCAAGAAGTATTTCATCAACGTCGGCTCCGTCGGCCAGCCTCGCGACGGCGACCCGCGCGCCACCTACGTCATCTACGACGCCGCCACGCGCACGGTCCGCTTCCGCCGCCTGGAATACGACATCGCGGCGGCGCAGGCGCGCATACGCGCCGCCGGCCTCCCGGACCGCCTGGCGGAGCGCCTGGCGGTCGGCCAGTGACGGGGGCGGGAAGGTCTGGCCGCATCGTTTCGCCGCAGAGCAGCATCCGCAAACGGAAGAGAGGGAAGAATGAAGAGCAAGACAGCAATCCTGGCGGCGTGCGCGCTCGCGGCGGTCGTCGCGAACGGCGGGCGTTCGACAGGAGTCGGCATCGACGCCTTCAATCTGGCGGTCCCGCCGGGCGTCGCCCAGACCAAGGCGTTCTCGCCTCTCTCCTTCGAACTTGACGCCTGCCTGATGGCCGACGCACTCGAACCGATCTCGCGCGCCAACGTGCTTGAGAAACTGGGCGTGAGCACCGATTTCGGCAGTATCTACAATCCGATCCTGGACGAGCTGGGCGCGGCGCCGTCCACCAACAGGCTCTTCTTCCTCTCCGCCAGGACGATCGGCGTCTATGAGCCGGGCAGGGTGAACCCGGAGTTCAAGCGCCGCGTCTTCGACATGCGCATGAACGCGTCCATCAGCCTCCTTTGGCCGACCAGGGGCGCGGAGAGGTGGCTCAAGGCCTGCATGGACGGATTGATGGAGGATTTCGCGATGCCGCTCGGCAAGGTTGGCATTGGCGAATACGGCTTCGTGGATGTCGCCGCCGTCGTGGCGCAGCTGCCGCCGGACGCGGCTTGCGTCACGGTGGAGGGGGACTTCCGCAGCGGCAGCGGCGACGGCGCCAAGACGAAGTTCCTGAAGTTCCGCGCCAAGACCGATTACTTCCGCTCTGCCGACCACACCACGATGCGGCTGCCTCTGCGCGGCGGCGCGTTCCTCTACCTGGTGGCGCCGGGCGAGAAGGGCAGTTTCGTCAATCTGCGCAAGGCGCTGGACGGAGGCGCTCTGCGCACTTTCATGTCCGAGCCGGTCGATCCCGGCGAGAAGGGCAGCGGCTCGACGGTGTGCGAAATCTCGCTGCCGGTCCTCGACCTCTACTCGCAGACGGGCCTGAACCACCCGTTCGCCATGGCGGGGGTCCCGGAAGGCGGCGTCACATATCTCTACAAAGACCTCAACCGCCGCTCTTCCTTCCAGTGCCTGCGCTTCCGGCTGGAGCCGGGCGACGTCCCCGAAGGAACCGAGGATGCCGCCGCGGCGAAGTCCAAGGCGGTCTTCAACAGGCCGTTCGTCTTCTTCATACACGTCCCGGAGCTCGACATAGTCCCGGCGATAGGCCAGTTCACTGGCATCGAATAGCGGCGGCGGACGCCAGGCCGCCAAACTTTCAACGGCAACCAAGTCATGAGCGAGACCAACAACAGCAGCTACAACGCGGAGAACATCCAGGTTCTGGAGGGCATGGAGGCGGTGCGCAAGCGCCCGGCCATGTACATAGGCGACACGGGGGAGCGCGGCTACCATCACCTGGTCTATGAGGTGGTGGACAACTCCATCGACGAGGCGCTGGCCGGCTACTGCTCAATGATCGACGTGATCATCAACGCCGACGGCTCGCTCACCGTCCAGGACAACGGACGCGGCATTCCTGTCGATATGCACCCGACCCAGCACCGCCCCGCCATAGAGGTGGTCCTGACCATACTGCACGCGGGCGGCAAGTTCGACGGCTCCAACTACAAGGTGTCCGGCGGTCTTCACGGCGTGGGCGTGTCGTGCGTGAACGCGCTTTCCGATTGGATGAAGGTGGAGGTGAAGCGCGACGGCAAGGTGCACCGCATAGAGTTTTCCCGCGGCCACGTCACGAAGCCTCTGGAGATCGTGGGCGAGTGCGGCAGCGAGACCGGCACGAAGGTGACGTTCTTCCCCGACCACACCATATTCACCTGCCGGGCGTTCAAGTGGGAGACGCTCTGCGCCCGTCTGCGCGAGCTTGCGTTCCTCAACAAGGGCGTGACCATACACTTCCGCGACGACGAGGGAGAGACCCGCCACGAGGAGACTTTCCACTACGAAGGCGGCATCGACGAGTTCGTGGAATACCTCAACTCCAACAAGAAGCCGCTTTCGCCGATCATGCACTTCGAGGGCGAGAAGGAAGGCGTCACGGGCATGGTGCAGGCCGAGGTCGCGTTCCAGTACACCGAGTCCTACACCACCTTGGAGCAGACTTACTGCAACAACATCCACACGGTCGAAGGCGGCACGCACCTATCTGGCTTCCGCCGCGCTCTCACGGCCACAATCAACAAGTACGGCACGGAGAACAAGCTGATAAAGGAGAAGGACAAGGTGACTGGCGACGACATGCGCGAGGGCCTCACCGTGATCGTCTCCGTAAAAGTGCCGCAGCCGCAGTTCGAGGGCCAGACAAAGACCAAGCTGGGCAACGGAGAAGTGGACGGCATCGTCGCCGGCATCGTCAGCGACAAGCTGATGACGTTCTTCGAGGAGAACCCGGCCGTCGCGAAGACGGTCATCGAGAAGACGCTGCTCGCCTGCAGGGCGCGCGAAGCGGCGCGCGCGGCGCGCGAATCGACCCGCCGCAAAGGCGTGATGGACGGGCTTTCGCTGCCCGGCAAGCTCCGCGACTGCTCCGAGCGCGACCCTTCCAAGACAGAACTCTTCCTGGTCGAGGGCGATTCCGCCGGCGGCTCAGCCCAGACGGGGCGCGACCGCGCCACGCAGGCGATACTGCCGCTTCGCGGCAAGGTGCTGAACGTGGAGAAGGCGCGCATCGACCGCGTCCTGGCCAACCAGGAGATACGCACGCTGATCACGGCCATCGGCTGCGGGTTCGCGGAAGAGTGGGACATATCCAAGGCGAGATACCACAAGATCGTCATCATGACCGATGCGGACGTGGACGGCGCCCACATCCGCACGCTCTTGCTCACCTTCTTCTACCGCAAGATGCCCGAACTCATAGAGAAGGGCTACATCTACCTGGCGCAGCCGCCGCTCTACAAGGTCGAGCGCAAGAAGAAGAGCGAATACGTGCTCACCGACGGCGACCTCACCAGCAAGCTCCTCACCCTCGGCCTAGACGACTGCGAGGTCAAGGGCAAAGACGGCGAGACGATGGACAAGGATCGCGCGAAGGAGTTTCTGACGCTTCTGGCCGAGATCGAGGCTTCCTGCAAGATGGTGGAGGAGCGTGGTTTCGACGCCGCCATCCTGGCCAACGACGCGACGGCGCAGGGCAGCGGGGCATCGATGCTCCGCAAGGAGTTCTCCGCGCTTTCCGGCTACGGCTACTCGCCCGACGACTGGTTTGGCGGGAGCCTCCGCAAGCTGCTCGACGACGTGCGCGCCCACGGCAAGCAGGGGCTTTCCATCTACCGCTTCAAGGGTCTCGGCGAGATGGATGCGGACGAACTCTTCGACACGACGATGAATCCCGCCAAGCGGCATATGCTGCGCGTGAAGATGGAAGACGCCGTCGCCGCCGACAGGATGTTCACGCTGTTGATGGGCGACGAGGTGGAGCCGCGCCGCAGGTTCATCGAGGACAACGCGCTCAACGTCCGCAATCTCGACTTCTGACGTGCGGCGGCCCCGCGCCGCCGCGCCACCGCGCGGCATGACAGACTTCGTCCATCTGCATCTGCACACGACGTATTCGCTGCTGGACGGCCAGTGCCAGCTCGCGCCGCTGGTGCTGCACGCCCGGAAGGCCGGGTTGAAGGCGCTGGCCGTCACCGACCACGGCAACTTGTACGCCCTGAAAGCCTTCTACGACACTTGCAGGTCCAAGAAGAAGGCGTTCGCGGAGGTGCCGCCGATCAAGCCGATTCTCGGCTGCGAGACCTACGTGACATCCACGGGCGACTACCGGACGCGCGACAAGAACGAGCGCCGCCACCACCTGTGCCTCCACGCCAAGAACCTGAAGGGCTACAAAAACCTCGTCAAGCTGATTTCGGAGTCTCATATCAACGGCTTCTACGGCAGGCCGCGCATCGACCACTCTCTGCTGGAGAAATACCACGAGGGGCTGCACTGCTCCGCCGCGTGCATCGCCGGGGAAGTGCCGTCGGCCATCGAAGCCGGACGCATGGACGAGGCGGAGCGCATCGCTAAGTGGTATAAGGAGCTCTTCGGCGACGACTACTCCCTGGAGGTCATGCTCCACAAATCGACCAAGGCCGGCCCGGACATCCCCATGGAGGCGCGGGACGACTTCAGGAATCTCTACGAGCGCCAGGTCCGCGTGGTCAAGGGATCGCTGGAGCTCGGCCGCAGACTCGGCATCCGCGTGATCGCGACGAACGACGTGCACTTCCTCGACAAGGAGGACGACGACAGCCACGACGTGCTGCTGGCGCTCTCGACAGGCGCGAAGATGAGCGACGCGAAGCGCATGATCTACACCGGCGAGGAATATTTCAAGACCGGCGACGAGATGGCCGCGCTTTTCTCGGAGTGTCCGGAGGTGGTCTCCAACACGCTCGAAGTCGCCGAGATGGTCGAAGAATACAAGCTGGACTCCGACCCGATCATGCCGAAGTTCGACATTCCTCCGTCGTTCGGCACGGAGGAGACGACGCGGGCGAAATACGACGAGTCCACCTTGACGGCGATGTATCCGGAAGGGCGCGTGGCCAAGCTCGGCGGCTACGACAAGGTCATCCGCATCCAGTTCGAGGCGGAATACCTCGCGCATCTCGTATGGGAGGGAGCGAAGAAGCGATGGGGCGGCGCCGAAGGACGCGATGCGCCCGGCGGCGATGGCGGCGGCGACGCGCCCGCCCCGCGCCCATCGACGCCGCACGGCCTGCCGCAGGACGTGGAAGAGCGCGTGCAGTTCGAGCTGGACACCATCCGCACGATGGGCTTTCCCGGCTACTTCCTGATCGTGCAGGACTACATAGGCGCTGCTCGGCGGATGGGCGTGTGGGTCGGGCCTGGGCGCGGATCGGCCGCCGGCTCCGCGGTGGCGTACGCGCTGGGCATAACGAACGTCGATCCGCTCAAGTTCGATCTCCTCTTCGAGCGCTTCCTCAACCCGGACCGCATATCGATGCCGGATATCGACGTTGATTTCGACGACGCCGGGCGAGAGCGCGTGCTCGACTACGTTACGAAGAAATACGGCGCCGACCATGTGGCGCACATCGTCACCTTCGGCCAGATGGCGGCGAAGTCGGCCATAAAGGACGTCGGCCGCGTGATGGACTATCCGCTGGCGGAGACGAACCGCCTCGCCGCGCTTGTCCCGGACACGCCCAAGATAACCCTCTCGAAGGCGCGCAAGGAGTCGCCTGACCTGGACGCCGCTTTCGAGTCCGACGACCCCACCGTCCACAAGCTCCTGGAGCGCGCGGCCCGCCTGGAGGGGTCCATTCGCCAGCCGGGCGTCCACGCCTGCGGCATCATCATTTCCCGCGACCCCTTGATCGAGACGCTTCCCGTGATGCCGACGCCCGACAAAGGCGGGAAGAAGGACGGCTCGGCGGCGTCCGGCGACGACAAGCTGCTGACGACGCAGTATGACGGGCACTACGTGGAGCCTGTCGGGCTGCTGAAGATGGACTTCCTCGGCTTGAAAACCCTTACGGTCGAGAAGGAGTGCGTGGCGCTGCTGAAGGAGCGCGGCATCGACCTCGATCCCGACCGCATCCCCGACGACGACCGCATCACCTACGAGCTCTTCGGGCGTGGCGAGACGACGGGACTCTTCCAGTTCGAGTCCGACGGCATGAAGAAGTGGCTGATGGCGCTCCAGCCCGAGCGTCTCACCGACCTCGTGGCCATGAACGCGCTGTACCGCCCGGGTCCGATGGACTACATACCGGCGTTCGTGCGGCGCAAGCAGGGCGAGGAGCCGGTGACCTACGACCATCCGCTGATGGAGAAGTATCTGAAGGATACCTACGGCGTGACGGTCTATCAGGAGCAGGTGATGCTTCTTTCGCGTCTGCTCGCCGGCTTCACCCGCGGCCAGTCGGACGCGCTGCGCAAGGCGATGGGCAAGAAGCTCATGGACATCATGAACGAACTCAAGGCGAAGTTCGTCAAGGGGTGCCTGGACAATCCGGAGTTTCGCATAGACAAGTGGGCGGACGAGGCGGAGGCGAAGAAGCTTATCGAGAAGATCTGGACCGACTGGGAAGCGTTCGCGTCGTATGCGTTCAACAAGTCCCACGCCGTATGCTACGCATGGGTCGCATACCAGACCGGCTACATGAAGGCGCACTACCCGGCGGAGTTCATGTGCGCCCAGATATCCTCGGAAATCGGCAACTTCGACAAGCTGCCCGGTTTCGTGGCGGAGGCGCAGGAGATGGGCCTGGAGCTGCGGCTTCCCGACGTCAATGAGTCCGGCAGCCGCTTCGTGCCCACGCCGGACGCGAAGGGCATCCGCTACGGGCTCGGCGGCATCAAGGGCGTGGGCGAGTTCGCGGCGGAGTCGATCGTGGCGGAGCGCAAGGCCAACGGGCCTTACACGGGCTTTCTCGACTTCTGCGTGAGGCTCGCGGGGTCGAACGCGGTCAATAAGCGCGTGCTCGAGAACCTGACGCGCACAGGCGCCTTTGCCTCCATCGAGCCGAACCGCGCCAAGCTCTTCAACAATATCGAGTTCGCGCTGAAGAGAGCGCAGCAGCGCGCGAAGGAGAAGGCGAGCGCTCAGACGTCGTTCTTCGACATGATGGCTGGCGGCGAGGAGAAGGTGGACGACTCCGAGCTGGCGAGCATGCCGCCTTTCTCCCCGGTGGAAGACCTGAAGAACGAGAGGGAGCTGCTGGGCGTCTATATCTCCGGGCATCCGCTGCAGTCGTGCAGGCGCATCATATCCGAGGTCTCGACCTTCAAGGCCGGCGACATTGGGAACGTGGAGAAGGTGGACGAGCTGCTGCGCGCCGTTCCGGACTCCAAGCGCGACCGCTGGAAACTCAAGCGCGACCCGCACTTGAAGGACAAGCTGATGCTTACCCACCTCGACGTGCGCGTGGTGGGGTCGCTCGCGTCGTGCAGCGTCAGGGCTGGCAAGCCCCGGCCTGACGGCTCGGTGGGCGGCAAGTGGGCGATCCTGGGCATCGACGATGGCACCGGCACTCTCGAAGGGATGTGCTTCGCCAAGGCTTGGGAGGCGTGTTCGGCGCTGGAGACGAAGATCGACCAGCTCGTAATGCTCTGCGGCGAGATTTCGCACCGCGTGAACTACGACAAGTCGGACGTGGATCGGCTCCATCCCTCGCTGGGCGACCTCTCCTTCACGGTCAAGGAGGCGTATCCCATAGAGGACGCCATGCCGCTGCTCTCGAAAGGCCTGCGAATGCGCTTCTCTCGTGAAGACCCCGACGCGCTTGCGAAGGTCGAAAGGGTGCGCGACATAGCCGCGGCGCATCGCGGCACGTTCCCTCTAGTCGCGGAGATCGCCATGGGCGACGGCTCGCTGGTGAGCATCGACCTCGGCGACGCGTGCAGGGTCAAGCTGGATGTCGCATTCCTCGCGGAGCTTGCAAAGGTCCTTCCGCAGAGCGAGACGGCGTATTCGCCGTCCGACAAGATATACCTCGCTCCTCCCGCCCCCAAGCCCTGGGAGATGTAGCGGCGGCTATTTGCCGACGCAGAAGCGCGAGAAGAGGCGCTCCAGCATGTCATCCGTGTATTCCGCGCCGATGTGCCTGCCGAGCGCCTCGGCGGCGGCGCGGACCGCGTTGCCCGCCAGCACCAGGTCGCCGCCGACGGAAAGCGCGGCCCGCAGATGCGACGAGGCCTGCATTATGGCGGCGACGGCGCGTTCGCCTTCGTCTCCGCTTTCGCCGGCCGGCGAGCCGGTCTGCGCCTGGCGTGCGAGCGCGGCGCCGATTTCCTTGCGCAGTGCGTCCAGTCCCTCGCCGGTCTTGGAGGATACGTTCAGCCCTTCGCCGCGCGACAGGTCGCACTTGGCGTGTATTCGGATGGTGGCGGCGCCGTCGCCGCGAGCGGCGGGGACGGCCGGCCATTCGCCGCCGGAGCCAAGCGCCAGGACGACGTCGGCCCTCGCCATGTAGTCTTCGGTGCGCCTCACGCCCTCGGCTTCGATCGCGTCGGAGCTTTCGCGCAGTCCCGCCGTATCGACAAGGCGGACCGGCCAGCCGTCGATGTCCAGCCAGGCGTCTATCGCGTCGCGAGTGGTGCCTGCGGCGGGTGAGACGATGGCGCGGTTCTCCTGGACGAGCGCGTTGAAGAGCGAACTCTTGCCCGCGTTCGGCTCGCCGGCGAGGACGACGAGCGCGCCGTGGCGCATGATTGCGCGCGTGCGCAGCCGTCGCGTCGCATCGTCGAGCGAGTCGAGGAGGGCGGCGATGCGCTTGGCCACGCCGTCCGCGAAGTCGTCGGGCAGCTCGCCTTCGTCGATGTCGAGAGAATGTTCGATGGCGGAGGATACGTCGAGCGCGGCTTCGTAGCATTCCCGCAGACGGCGGGTGGATTCGCCGGCCAGACCGGAGAGCGCGGCTTCCGCGGCCTGGTCGGTCTTCGCGTCTATGAGGTCTATGACCGCCTGCGCGCCCTCGTAGTCGATGCGCCCGTTCAGGAACGCGCGCTCGGTGAATTCGCCGCGTCTGGCCAGCCTCGCGCCGCAGCGCAGAGCGGCGTCCAGCAAGCGGCGCGGCGCGACAATTCCGCCGTGGCACTGCAGCTCCGCCACGTCCTCGCCGGTGTAGGAGCGGGGCGCGGCGAACGCCAGCACCACGCACTCTTC
The DNA here is from genome assembly GCA_946615875.1 of uncultured Verrucomicrobiota bacterium. Lineage (GTDB taxonomy): Bacteria > Verrucomicrobiota > Kiritimatiellia > RFP12 > UBA1067 > UBA1067. Next base: position 13,333 of record CAMOIK010000034.1, read on the forward strand.
CCCAAGTACGCGACGCACGGCGATGCGGCCTGGGACGATGCCGCCGCCGGCCAGCGACGCGGCGATGCCGTGCGCGTCGGGCCCGGATATGCGCACGACGGCGACGCCGCCGCGCCCCGGCGGAGTGGAAACCGCGGCTATGGTGTCAGGGAACGTCATCAAAGGCGGAGAGGATTGCCGGCGTGACGTCGACAAGCGACGAGACGCGTTCGCGGATTGCTGCTTCGCGCGGGCCGAATGCGATGAAGGGGACGGGATTGCGCGTGTGTCCCCGGTCCATGACGGTCTCGATGTTGCCGTGGTCGGCTGTCATGACGAGCGTGAGCCCCGCCACTTCCACCAGCTGCACGAGCTGCTCCAGGAAGCGGTCGTAGGTGCGCAGCACGGCGCAGGCGCGCGAGTAGTCCATCGAATGGCCGGAGACGTCGGTCTGGAAGAATTCGAACAGCGTGAAGTCGCTTTTCGCCGCCAGCGCGGCGAGATGCTGCGCGGCCCGCTGCGGCGTTATGGTCGGCACGTCCGGGTAGCGGTCTTGTATCGTCTCGCGGGTGATGTCTTGCATGAGAGCCTGGTTTGCCATCAGGTCATCGACCGTCTTGACCGTCTCAGGCACGGTGAGCGCCATGACGGTGGTGACGGACTTGAAGCGGCGCATGGCCAGGTCGTCCGCGTTGTCGATGAGATACGCGTCGGCGAAGGTGATCGACCTGCCTCTTTTCTGGAGCTGGAGGAACAGGTTGTTTTCCTCGATTATGCGCCGGAGGCTCGGCCCCGGGAACCCCTCGCAGTGCTTGCCCATCGCCTTGGCGCAGTTCACGCCGGTGAACATGGTGGCCTGGCCGGTCGCGCTTTGCGGCAGACCTTCGACGCCCAGGCAGGCGTCAATCGACCGTGAATGCCGCTTGATCAGGCTGCACAGGACAGGGCAGACCTCCGCATTGACCGGATTGTCGGTCGCGGGCGCGCGCAACCCCACACCGTCTATGAATAGAAAAAGAATCCTCACAATGCGCATATTATACCATATTTTCCGCGCCTTGCGCCGCCGAGACGCGCCGTCGCCCATCATTTTCCTTGTTTGGTAGTTGGTAGATGGTAGTTGGTAGATGGTAGTTGGGAAGATGGGAGAGGGTGGATGGGGAGATGGAAGAGGGTGGAGGCGGGATTTTTACCCCCTGATTGGCCTGTGGC
>CAMOIK010000035.1 GCA_946615875.1 uncultured Verrucomicrobiota bacterium
CGGCGGCGCAGACGGCGCGAAGGCGATAGTTGCAAAGTCGGCCACACACGGAAGGGAAAATATGGTATAATATAAGACCTGACAAAGGAAAGGAAGAACCAGACGATGAGCATTCTCATAGGTTTTCTATACGTGGTCGAGGTCGCGACGTGCCTCCTGCTCGGTCTTGCGGTGATGCTGCAGAAGCCGAAGGAAGGCGGGCTCGGCGGGCTCGGCGGCGGCAGCGCGATGGAAGCGGCGCTAGGCGCGGACGCCGGGAACGTGCTGATCAAGGCGACGGCCATTCTCGGCACGGTGTTCCTGCTGAACACGCTCGTGCTGGTGCGCCTCACCTCCACGCCGAAACCGACGTCCGTCGTTTCGGACGGCGCCGCCCCCGCGAGCCAGAGCGCGGAATAAACGCCGCGATGAGGCGGTCTGCGCGTCTGGCCATCGGCCATCGTTCCACACTGGCTTGGCATGGTGACGGAATGGGAGAGCCCGTACACCGGCGGGGAGGAGACGGCGAACGCGGTCTCCCACATCGTCGGTTCCCATCTAGGCGCGGCCATGACCGCGATACTGTGCTACGCCGCCTACCTTAGCGGCGCGGACGTGGCGTGGAAGACGGTATCCGGCTGCATCTTCGGCTTCTCCACGATATTCCTCTACGCGATCTCCGGCGCATACCACGCCGTCAACTACAAGCCGGCGAAGGATGTGCTGAACATCATGGACCACATGGCGATCTACATACTGATCGCCGGGTCCTACACGCCGTTCTGCCTCCAGACGCTGCGAGAGACCGGGCACGCGGCTCTGGGGTGGACGATTTTCGGCATCGAATGGGGTGCGGCGATAGTCGGCATCCTGTTCAAGGTGTGGACCACAGGAAAGTTCCGCTTCATCTCGACGGCGGCCTACGTGCTCATGGGGTGGGTCGCGGTGTTCGCTTTCGGCCCGATTGCGCGCGGGCTGGGGGCGATGGGGGTGATGTGGCTCGTGGTCGGCGGTTCGCTTTACACGTTCGGCACGGTGTTCTATCTCTGGAAGGGAATGCCGTATCACCATTTCATCTGGCATCTCTTCGTGCTGGCCGGCACCATATGCCAGTTCTTTTCGATTCTCTGGTACGTAATGGAGTAGGGCGGCGATGAAAGTTCTAGTGACTGGCGGCTCGGGGTTCCTGGGCATAAATCTGATACGTTTCCTGCGCGAGAAAGGCGTGGAAGAGGTGCGCGTGCTGGACATCGCGCCCTTCGACTACCCTGAAAAGGACGCGCCGTGGCTGAAGTTCACCCTCGGAGACGTGCGCGACGCGGCGGCGGTAGAAAAGGCGACGGAGGGCTGCGACGTGACCGTGCACTGCGCCGCGGCGCTGCCGCTCTATTCCGAAGAGGACATCCGCACCACGGAAGTCGACGGCTGCCGCAACGTGCTGGCCGCCGCCAGGAAGTTCGGGCTCGACCGCATGATCCAGATTTCCTCGACGGCGGTCTATGGCGTGCCGAAGCGCCACCCGATATACGAGACCGATCCACTGGTCGGCGTGGGGCCGTACGGACACGCCAAGATCGAGGCGGAGGAAATCTGCCGCGAAGCGATCAAAGAAGGCTACTGCGTGTCGATCATCCGCCCGAAGAGTTTCATCGGTCCCGAAAGGCTCGGCGTCTTCGCGCTGTTCTACGACTGGGCCTACACCGGGCACGGCTTCCCGATGATCGGCAGCGGCGCGAACCGCTACCAGCTGATGGACGTGGACGACCTGGACCACGCCATCTGGAACGCGATGACCTACCCGAAGGACGTCGTGGCGACGGAGTTCAACATCGGCGCGAAGGAGTTCACGACGATGAAAGAGGACTACCAGGCCGTCCTGGACCGCGCGGGGCACGGCAAGAAGATACGCGGCATGCCTGTCGCGCCGCTCGTCTTCATCCTGCGCATACTCGAGAAGCTCCACCTCTCGCCGCTGTATCCGTGGGTTTACGAGACAGCATCGACGGACTCGTTCGTTTCGATAGAGAAGGCCGAGAAGCTGCTCGACTACCGTCCGCGCTACTCCAACAAGCAGGCGCTGGTGCGCAACTACGAGTGGTACGTGGCGCACCTCGACGAGTTCAAGGGCAAGAGCGGCGTCTCCCACCGCGTCCCGTGGAAGCAGGGAATGCTGGCGCTCGCCAAGTGGTTCTTCTAGGCGTGATATTCCTCGTACAGTTCCTCGTCGCGCTCTCCGCCGCCGTCTGCATGATCGTGGCGGCGGTGCGCCACGCCGAGTGGCGCGGCGGCTTCGCCATCATCGCGGCGTGCGCGATGGCGGCGGCGACGAACGAATGCGAGGCGTTCTGGGAAATCTCGCTGCCCTTCCCGTTCTTCGACGAGCCGGAGCTGCTGCCGATCCTCGTCCTGCTGGTGGCGGGCGCGGTCATCGCAGTCGCCAACAAGGGCACCGTGATGCCTGGGATCATCGAAGTGATGCGCAACAGGCGCAGCCCGCTGCTAATATGGGGACTGCTCCTCGTCTCCATCATCCCCAACGCCGCAAAGGCGAAGTGGCTGTGGCTGGCGTTCCTTTCCGACGACGCCACGCACGAAGTGCGCGAGGCCGTGTCCGACGCCGTGCAGTTCCTTGGCGACATCCTGCTGCTCAACTGGGCGTTGCTGTTCCTCGCGGACAAGCACAAGGTCTTCGGTCTCAGGGCCGGCCCCCACAACGCCCTGCTGCGCCAGCACCCGCTCGTCGAAGTGGGGCGCGGCACGCGCCGCGTCGCCTACAAGCTCGGCGACACGGGCTTCTGCGTCAAGTTCTACCGTCCGCCGGAGGAGAAGATGAAGCGGTCGGTGCGGCGCGACGTCGGCTGGCGCCGCTTCAACAAATACCGCAACTCCTGCTCGGAGGAGGTGCACATCTACAACATCTTCCGCCACCACATGCCGCCGGACATACGCTCGCGCATGCCGGAGGTCTGCGAGCGCGTCTTCCACCCGGAATGGGGATGGGGCATCCTGGAGACCTACTACACCAACCCGGACGGCTCGGCCATCATCCCCTACGACAAGGAACTGCGCCGCCAGAGCGATCCGGCGATCAAGCGGGAGATATACCGCCAGGCGCGCGACATCCTCTGCGCGCTCGTCGAGCTTGCCGCCCCCTTCCACGAACCGGGCAACCTCCACGTCCTTTTCGCCAAGGACGGCTCCCTGCAACTGCGCTTCGTCGATTTCGAGCCGGAGTCCAAAGCCCTCATACCGCTGGAATTCTTCTGGCCGTGGTTCCGCCGCCGCAAGCTCCGCCGCAAATCCACGCGCTTCCTAGCCTACATCCGCAGACGCTTTGACATCGACATCCCCGTCGAGACGGAAATAGGCTGACGCCGCGCCAGTGCGCGCAACTGCGCTTTCCGGCGCAAAAACCGCCATTTCCGGCGCTCCAATAAGGCCGGCTGCGGCTCGATGGGGCCGCGCCATTGACCGGCATCGCGGAAATATGCTATAATATGCGGCGTTTTCGATTTGGAGAGATGGCGGAGTGGTCGATCGCGGCGGTCTTGAAAACCGTTGACCCGCAAGGGTCCGGGGGTTCGAATCCCTCTCTCTCCGCCAAACCGTCCCCGTCGAGCCGCCTCTCCGCGCCGACCCGATTCTTCCGATCTTTCCGCCACGCTTTCCCGAAAATATGGTATAATATGCGACAATGGAAGATGCAAAGGACACCTCGAACGGCTTGGGACCGTGCGCAAAACTGCGCCTGGCGCTGATGTGCGCCGCGTTCGCGGCTGTGGCGTGGGGCTTCCAGACTCTGCTGCTGTCGCACGCTCCGTCCGTGTTCGCCGACCCGAAGGAGGACATGTCGTTCGGGTGGTACGTGCCGCTCTTCGCGCTATACGTGGTCTGGACGGAGCGCAAGGCGTTGCGCGAGGCGGCGGGCGGCGCGTCGTGGGCGGGGACCGCGGCGCTCCTCCCCTTCCTCGCGATCGGCTTTCTGGGGACTCGCGGCATACAGGTCCGCTTCGAGATGCTCGCCTTCGCGGGGCTTTCGCTGGCGATACCGTGGGCGTTCTGGGGCGGCCGCGTCGCAAAGAAGATGCTCTTTCCGTCTCTCTTCCTCCTCTTCTGCATACCTCTGGCATCCTTCCTGGACATCGTGACGGTGCATCTGCGGCTCTTCGCATCCTCCGCCGCCTACGAACTGCTGCGCGGCTTCGGCGCCGAGGTGGTGCGGCGCGGGACGATGCTGGCGGCGGCCGACGGTTCCTTCGAGATCGACGTGGCCGAGCCGTGCAGCGGGCTGCGGTCGATCTTCGCGCTGATGGCGCTCACGGCCGGCTACGCATACTTCAACCAGCCCACGTGGCTGCGGCGCGCCCTGCTTTTCGCCACCTCCGTCCCGCTGGCCATCCTCGGCAACGTGGCGCGCATCCTTTCCATATGCCTCGTGGCGAACTTCGCCTCCCCGGATTTCGCGACCGGCTTCTACCACGACTACTCCGGCTACGTGGTGTTCGTCGTGGCGATCCTCCTCATGGTCGCGGCGGGGGAACTGATTACGCGCGTCGCGGGCAGACTGCACGGCGGCGGCCGCAAAGAAAGCGACGCGGACGGCACGACTCGCGCGGCGCGGCGCGGCGTCGGCGGCGCGGCGCCCGCGTTCGCGGCGCTCGCGTTGATCGTGCCCGCGATGCTTTACCAGGCGGCCACGCCGGAGGTGACGGTGGCGGAGCCGCCGGAGATCCACCTCGGCGAAATCCCCGGCTACGACTGGAAGGCGCTAGAGCCGAGCGAGGCGGAGCTGACCATACTGCCCGCCGACACCACGATAGAGAAGAGGATGTACACCGCGCGGAGCGGCGACTGGTTCCAGGTGTCGCTGGTAATCGGCGGCAAGAGCAAGAGCTCCATCCACCGCCCGGAACTCTGCCTGCCGGCGCAAGGCTTCCTGATGACCGACCCGCGCACGGCGACGGTGGACGGCACGGAATGGCGCTTCATCACCGTGCGGTCGCCAGACGGCGCGATCGGCTTCGCCTACACGTTCCTCAACCAGGAAGGCTACCGCACGGCCTCGCACGTCAAACGCATCTTCCGCGACACGTGGGACCGTTCGGTGCTGAATCGCATCGACCGCTGGGCGATGGTCACCATCAACGCCGCCCGCGCGGACGACGCCTCCCTATCCGACATCGCCAGGCGTCTGCGGCTGGACAAAGCGGCCGCCGGGCGGGAGAAATAGCCGCGCAGACGCAAGCAACGCACACGGAGCACATTAGATGAACATCTGGCCCTACATGGCAGCGTTTTCAAGTTCGTTCGCCGTCACCTTCGTCCTCACGCCGATCGTGCGCGAGATGAACAGGCGGCTCGGCATGGTCGACAAGCCCGGCGCACGGCGCATAAACACCGTGCCCGTGCCGCGCGGCGGAGGCCTCGCGCTCGTCGTCGGCGTCCTCGCCGCCTGCGCGATAGTCGCGATGTTCTTCAACAGGCTCGGCACGGCCTCGCCTTCGGGCATCGACGTCTCCACGTTCTGCAAGCTCGGCGTCCTTTCCGTCGCCATCGCCGCGCTCGGCTACATAGACGACAAGTTCTCGCTGCCGCCGAAAGCCAAACTCGCCGGGCAGCTGGCCGTGGCCGCCCTCGTGTGGCTGTGGGCCGATCTCGGCTTCCACAGGCTGTGGCCGGGCATCAACCCGGTCCTCGACTTGGCCATCACCACGTTCTGGATCGCGGGCGCCATAAACGCCTTCAACCTGATAGACGGCCTGGACGGCCTGGCCTCCGGCCTCGCTCTCATCGCCACCATAGGCATGGCCGGCGCGCTGTTCATGGTCGGTGCGGCGCCGGCGGCGATGTTCCACTTCGCGTTCGCCGGCGCACTCCTCGCCTTCCTGCGCTACAACTACCACCCGGCGAGCGTCTTCCTCGGCGACTGCGGCTCCATGTTCATCGGCTTCACGCTCGCCGTGATGCCGCTCGCCACGCAGACTCCCAACTCCTTCATGGTCTCCGTAGGGGTGCCGCTGCTCGCCATGGGCGTGCCGGTCTTCGACACCGCTCTGGCGATCGTCAGGCGCTCGCTCCGCCACCTGCTGCGCCGCCGCAGCAGCGTGGACGCCGGCAACGACAAGGTGATGACCGCCGACGCCGACCACATCCACCACCGCATCCTCAGGGCGGCAAAGCTCAACCAGCGCCGCGCCGCGTGGATACTCTACCTGGCCGCCGCGTTCTTCGTGACGGTGGGGCTGGGCGGCATCGCACTGCAGTCCAGGGCGGCGGGACTGTGGCTCTTCGCCGTCGCCATCGCGTCTATCGCCATCTTCAAGGACGTCTCGCGCATCGAGCTGTTCGACGCGGGCCGCCTGCTGAGCGCGATCGCCCGCGACCGCGACCGCGTGAACCGCCGGAGGATAGCCCGCCTGGCCACCCCTTTCTACCTGGCGTTCGACGTCTTCGCGCTCGTCGCCGTCTTCTTCCTGTGCCACTGGGTGATGAGAATAGAGATAGACCGCGCCGAAATCCGGGTGGCGCTGCCCATCCGCGTGGTCTCGGTGTTCACGTTCCTCTTCTTCCTCAACGCGTACAGGACGGTCTGGGCGAGGGCGATGTCGTCCAACTACATCCGCCTCATGCTCGCCTGCATGTTCGGCTCGGCGCTCGGCACCGTCGCCATATACTACGCGCCGAACGTCGACCACGCCAAGCCGATGGCGATGACCCTGCTGTACGCCTCCACCTCGTGCATCGCGCTCGTCCTGGCCAGGGTCGTGCGCGGCGCCGTGCGCGACATCTTCTACTCCATCGACTGCTCGCGCCTCAAGGGGCGCAAGGACGTGTCGCGCGTGCTCGTTTACGGCTCGGGCCTGCGCTACAGGGCGTTCCGCCGCGAGCTCGTCAGGAACACGGCGGCGAACGACCGCATCATCGTCGGCCTGATAGACGACGACATCCTCCTGCGCGGCCGCTACATAGGCGGCCTCAAGGTGCTCGGCCCGCTCATGCAGGCGCCGGAATTCATCAACGAACTGAACGTCGATGCCGTCGTCGTGGCCTGCGAGGTCAAGCCCGAATGGAGAAAGATCATCCACGACACGCTCGCCCCGACAGGCGTCAAGATCACGCATTTCTCCTTCTCGGAGAGGGAGCTGGAATGGTGAGGCGGACGGAAACGACGGAAAGCAAGCAATGACAGCAACACGCGAAGACATCCTGCGATACCACAAGGGCGGCAAGATCGCCCTCTCCCTCCCAAAACCACTCGCGACGCAGCGCGACCTCACGCTGGCGTACACGCCGGGCGTCGCCACCGCCGTAAGGGAAATCGCCGCGAAGCCCGAGGCGGCATACGACGTCACGGCCAAGGGCAATCTCGTCGCCGTCGTGTCCGACGGCACGGCGATACTGGGGCTGGGCGACCTCGGCGCGAGCGCATCCATCCCGGTGATGGAGGGCAAGGCCGTCCTGTTCAAGGCTTTCGCCGGCATCGACGCCTGGCCGGTGCCGCTAGGATGCTGCCGCATGGGCGGCAAGGACACCGGCCCCACCGACCCCGAGCGCGTGATCGCGGCCGTCAAGGCAATCGCCCCGCAGTATGGCGGCATCAACCTGGAGGACATCGCCTCCCCAGCGTGCTTCGAGATCGAAGACGCGCTCGACGCCGAGCTCGACATACCCGTCTTCCACGACGACCAGTGGGGCACGGCCGTGATCGCCACGGCAGGCGTGATGAACTTCTCGCGGATCAAAGGCAGGGCGATGGGAGACCTCAAGATCGTGATCAACGGCGCCGGCGCCGCCGGCACGCGCATCGCCGACATGCTCAAGGCGGCAGGCGTGCGCGACATCACGATGTTCGACATCAAGGGAGTGCTGTGCACGGGCCGCCGCGACCTGTCCCGACAGAACTCCGTCCACGCGCGCGACGTCGCGCCCGGCACGACGCGGCGCGAGGCCATGAGGGGCGCGGACGTCTTCATCGGCGTATCCGCCGCCAACGTCATCGACGGCGACGACGTGCTGGCGATGGACGACTTCCCCGCGATATTCGCCATGGCCAACCCCGACCCGGAAATCACGCCGGAGGCCGTCGCCGCCGCCATGGGCTCGCGCCGCTACGTGATGGTGACCGGCAGGAGCGACTACCCCAACCAGATAAACAACGTCCTCGGCTTCCCCTACCTTTTCAGGGGCGCGCTCGACGTGAGGGCGACCACCATAAACTACGACATGAAGGTGGCCGCCGCGAACGCCCTCGCGGCGCTCGCCCGCGAACCCGTCACCCCGGAGGTGGCCGCGCTGTATCCGGACGAAGACCTCGTCTTCGGCCCCTCCTACATCATCCCGAAGCCTTTCGACAAACGGCTCCTGCTGACCGTGCCGAAGGCCGTCGCGCAGGCCGCCGTCGCCTCCGGCGTTGCCAGGCTGGGATAGCGGCATGGCCAAGCGCCTGAAAATATGCGGCGTCACGGACGCCTCCTTCGCCGTCGCGGCGGCGGCGGTCGCCGATTGCCTGGGCTTCGTCTTCGCCGCCAAGTCTCCGCGCCGCATCTCCGCGGACGACGCCCGGCGCATCCGCTCGGCGGTGCGCGCGCGCCGTGCGGCGAAGCCGCTATTCGTCGGCGTGTTCGCGGGCCAGGGCGTAGCGGAGATGCTGGATGTCGCCGCCGCGGTCCCGCTCGACGTCATCCAGCTGCATTCCCCGGAATATTCGGAGGCGGACGTTGCCGCCTTGCGCGCCACGGGCCGCGAAGTGTGGCGGCTGGATGCGCCGGGCGCGGAAAATGGCGCGGCGGACGCCGTCCTGATCGACGGCTCGGCGGGCGGCGTTTTCGGCGGCACGGGACGCCTCGCAGACTGGTCGCGCATAGCCGCGCTCAAGCGCTCGGGCCGCCGCGTCGTCCTCGCGGGCGGCATCGGCGCCGGCAATATCGCGGCGGCGCTGGCCACCGACGCGGACGTCATCGACGTAAACTCGTCGCTCGAGACGGCGCCGGGCGTGAAATCCATCGCCCTCCTTGACGACCTCGTGCGCCGCATCTCCGCCTGCCAGGCCGTGAATTCGCGCGGTTCGCCGCCGCGCAAAGCACAATAATCCAACTTCACCCCTTGACCGCGACGCCGCCAATATGATATACTATGCGCCGCTGTTGCAGGAGAGATGGCAGAGCCTGGTTGAATGCACATGACTCGAAATCATGCATACCCGCAAGGGTATCGGGGGTTCGAATCCCTCTCTCTCCGCCACGCGGGCGTAATTCAATGGCAGAATAGGAGCTTCCCAAGCTTCTTACGTGGGTTCGATTCCCATCGCCCGCTCCATTCCCGTGCGGCTTGTTTCATGCCGCGGCCGGGGCAGTGAAATGCGTCGCTACCGATGTTATCACGATTGGCAGTATCGAATCTCGCGGTTGTCGAGCGGGCGGAGGCGGAGTTCGCCCCCGGCCTGAACGTATTGACAGGCGAGACGGGCGCAGGCAAATCCGTCCTGATGGGCGCTCTCGAACTGGTGATAGGCGGCCGCGCCGACAGTTCCGTGGTGCGCGACGGCGCCAAGGAGGCGCGCGTGGAGGCGGTGTTCGACCTGGCCGCATCCGGCACGAACCGCCGCCGCATCGCGGAGATACTCGAAGATGCCGGCCTGGACGACGGCGACGCCCTGGTCGTCAGGCGGACCGTGGGGGCGAACGGCGGCGGCAGGGTGTGGATCAACGACTGCGCCAGCACGGTGGCGACCCTGCGCAAAATCGGCGCCATCCTCGTGGACATCCACGGGCCGCGCGCCAACCAATCCATACTCGAAGAGCGCTTCCAGCGTTCCTCGCTGGACTCGTACGGAAACGTGGACGCGGCAGCCTACGCGGCCGCATGGGCGGAGCTGGCCGGATGCCGCGATGCGATCGCGCGGCTGGAGGCGGCGGAAAACGCAGAGGACGAAATCGATTTGCTTAAGTTCCAGACCTCCGAACTGGAGGAGGCCGCGCTGGAGCCGGAAGACGACGGACTGGCGGAACGGCACGCGGCGGCGGCGCACGCCGGAGAGATCGTGGAAGCGGCGAACGAAATCACCGAGGCGCTCGGCGGCGACGAGGGCGTGACATCCCTGCTGGCGCACATCCGCTCGCGCATACACTCCATCGAGCGCTTCTTCCCGGACGCGGCGGAATGGGCGGGCGACACGGACGACATCGCGGTGCGCGCCGACGAACTTTCGCGCAGCGTGGCGGACGCCGCCTCGCGCATCGACGCAGACCCCGAAGAGCTGGCCAGGATGGACGCCCGCCTCGCGGTGGTCAATCGCCTGAAGCGCAAATACGGAGCCGCCGACGTGTCCGCCCTTCTCTCCGTGCTCGAGACGAAAAAGGCAAGGCTCGGCGAACTGGAACGGCGCGGCGTCCGGCTGGAGGAACTGCGGCGCGACGAAGCGCGGCTGGCGGCGCAGGCCGAGGCGCTGGGCGCCACGCTGCGCTCGGCGCGCGCGAAGGCGGGGCGACAGCTGGCGAAGACCGTGACGGGCACGCTGCGCGCGCTCGGCTTCGCGCAGGCGAAATTCGCCGTCTCCGTGGAGGCCGCGGCGCCGTCGCGCACCGGCTGCGACCGCGTGGAGTTCGTGTTCGAACCGAACCCCGGCGAGAGCGCCAGACCCCTGGCCTCCATCGCGTCCAGCGGCGAGGCCGCGCGCGTGATGCTCGCGATCAAGGGGGCGCTGGCCGAGCACGACGGCACCGACCTGCTCGTCTTCGACGAAATCGACGCGAACATCGGCGGCGAGACGGGCCGCGCCGTCGGCGAGAAGATGCGCGGCGTGGCGCGGCACCACCAGGTGATCGCCATCACCCACCTGCCGCAGAGCGCAATCTTCGGAAGCCGCCATCTCGTGGTCTCGAAATCCGTTTCGGGCGGCCGCACGCGCACTGCCATACGCGCGGTGGACGGCGAAGAGCGGCTGAAGGAGATCGCAAGGATGCTGGGCGGCGGCGCCGCCGCGCTCGACCACGCCAGGCGCCTCGCCGCCGGAGAATGACGCCGCCGCGCACATCTTGACAACACACAACGGACAGCACACCATGCCAGGAAAGAGCAGACAGATGGAAGGCGACACCGCCGAAGTGAAATGGGAAGACAAGGGAACGATGCACGTGGCCATCGTCGATGGCGCCTTCTCGGAGACCGACTCGGAGACGGCCGCCGCGCTGAAGACCGCCACAGGCGACGACGCGCCGCGCATCCTGCTCGTCGCCGACTCCAACGTGGTGCAGCGCACCGAGGGGCTGGGCTCGCGCATCGGCAGATACCTGCAGGCCAACGGCATCGCCCTGGCCGCGCCGCCAGTCGTGCTGAACGGCGGCGAAAAGCTCAAGTGCGACAATCTCCAGAGCGTCAACAGGATTTTCGAGGCGGCGCTCGGCGCCGACCTCGGCGCCAAGGACGCCATTGTGGCGCTGGGCGGCGGCACGCTGCTCGACGTCGCCGGCTTCGCCGCCGCGCACATACGCGGCGGCGTCGGCCTCGTGCGCGTGCCGACCACCGCCGCCGCGATGGTGGAAAGTTCGTTCGCCACGACCGCCGCCGTGAACTTCAATGGCGCCAAGGACGCCCTCAAGGTGGCGTCCCACCCGGTCGCCGCCATAATCGATCCCTCGTTCACCAAGACCGTCCTCGACGGCGTTTGGCGCGGCGGACTCAGCGAAATCGTGCGCCACGCCGCCGTCCGCGACCACGCGCTGCTCAAAAGGCTGGGCGCGGACGCGCCGGCCATGCGCGAGCGCGACAACGACATGATGCGCGATCTCGTCCGCCTCGCCGTGGCCTCCCGCGCATCTCGCGGCGGCAGCGACTTCGCGCTGTGGTGCGCGGAGCGGCTGGAGACGATGAGCGGCTACAAGCTCCCGCACGGCTACGCCCTGGCCATCGCCATATGCATCGAATGCGCCTACGCGGTGGAGCGCGGCCTTCTGAAGGAAAGCGAGCAGGAGTTGATATGCCGCACCCTGGCCGACTGCGGGGCGCTTGACGGCCTCGCCCACAGCCAGCATCTCCTCGCGCAGTCCGACAGCGTGCTGAAAGGGCTTGCGGCATGGCGGCTTGCGACAGGCTCCGAAGAGCGCACCCTCCCGGCGGGAGCGGGCAAAGGCAAGATCGAAAGCGTCCCGTCGCGCGAGGCCTACCGCAAGGTCATGGGCGAGTTCCTCGCCGCGTATTCGGGAGACTAGCCGCCGCCAGGCTCCGGTGGCGCGCTGATCGAGGGATTTGGTTCACTCGACCGTGACGGACTTCGCGAGATTGCGTGGCTGGTCTATCTCGCAGCCGCGCAGCCGCGCCACGTGGTAGGCGAAGAGCTGCAGCGCGACGACCGAGACGATCGGCGAAAGCTCCACGCCGGCCCTGGGCACGACCAGCGCGTCGGTGACGGCAGATGCCGCCGCGCCGTCGCCCTCCGTCACGACGCCTATCACCGGCGCCATGCGGGCGCGACACTCCTGGACGTTGCCGAGGGTCTTTTCCTGTCCGGGGATGTCGGCGAGCAGCGCGACGACGGGCGTCTTGTCGGAAAGCAGCGCTATCGGCCCGTGCTTCAGCTCCGCGGCCTGGTAGCCCTCCGCGTGGACGTAGGCGACCTCCTTGACCTTGAGCGCGCCTTCGAGAGCCGCCGGATATAGAATGCCGCGACCGATGAAGAACATGTCGTCGGCGCCGGCGTAGCGCTCCGCGACGCCGGCTATTTCGTCGTTCCGCGCGAGGACGGCAGAGACCAGCTCCGGCAGGCGGGCGATCTCGGCGGCGAGCCTGTCGCCCGCCTCGCGCGAAAGGCGACGCGTGCGCCCGAGCTTCAACGCCATCATCAGCAGCGCGGCGACCTGCGCCGTGAACGCCTTGGTCGATGCCACGGAGACCTCCGGACCGGCGTGCAGATAGACGCCGCGCCCGGCCTCGCGCGCGATCGTCGAACCTACGACGTTGCATAGCGCCGATACCAGCGCGCCTTTGCGTATGGACTCGCGCACGGCAGCCAGCGTGTCCGCCGTCTCGCCGGACTGCGAAAGCGCCACGACCCAGTCGTCCGGCCCGACGATCGGATTGGAATAACGGAACTCCGCCGCCTGCTCCGGCGACGTCGGGACGTCGGCCAGGCTTTCGAAGAGATACTTGCCGACCATTCCGGCGTGCAGCGAAGTGCCGCAGCCCACGATCACCAGGCGGCGGACGGCGGCCAGCTCGCGCGGGGAAAGGCCAAGCCCGGAGAGTATTGCCGTGCCGCCCGCCGGATCGAGGCGGCCTCGGATCGTATTCGCCAGCGCATCGGGTTGCTCGAATATCTCCTTGAGCATGAAGTGCTCGTAGCCGCCCTTCTCGATGGCTCCGATATCCCAATCGACCTCCTGCACTTCGCGCGAGACGGGAGCGTTGTCCAGAGAATGGATGTCGATGCCCTCCGGCGTGATGCGCGCGACGTCGCCGTCCTTGAGGTAGATGACCTGCCTCGTGTATGCGACGATGGCGGATACGTCGCTGGCCACGACCACATCCTTCTCGCCGACGCCGATGACGAGCGGACTCCCCTTCCGCGCCACGACCATTTCGCCAGGATGCCGCGAAGATATCGCTGCGATGCCGTAGGTGCCGTCCACGCGGCGCAGCGCGTCGCATACGGCGGACAGGAAGTCGCCCTTGTCGAAGGCCGCGACCAGGTGCGCCAGCACCTCGGTGTCGGTTTGCGACAGAAACTTGACGCCGCGCTTCTCAAGTCCGGCGCGGAGCGCCGCGTGGTTCTCTATGATGCCGTTGTGGACGAGGGCGAGGCGACCTCCGTCGGCGACGTGCGGATGGGCGTTCGCGGTTGTCGGCAGTCCGTGCGTGGCCCATCGCGTATGGGCGATGCCCAGCGTGTATTTCGCGCGCTCGGCCTCCGGCAGCGCCCGCGCCAGCAACGCGTCAAGCGCCGATACTTTACCGGCCTGCTTGTAAACCTTTATGCCGTCTGCCGACTCCAGGGCGACACCTGCGGAATCGTAGCCGCGATACTCCAGACGGCTGAGCCCGCTGACGAGCGGCCCTACCGCCGGCGTGGTCCTGGATGCGAATCCAACTATTCCACACATTGCGTATCTATCTCCTCTTTATTACCATCAAGAAATTAGCACATTCCGTGCCAACTGCGCTGCGGCGCCGCATTAGGCGCCCCGCATAGGCAGGAAACGGCGCAAGATACGCCTTGGCATGGCGAAAAGAGCATGATGAACGCGAAACGGCGCCCCCGGTTTTACATTTTACGAAACTCCGACGCCGTCCTCCATGCCAGAAATGTAAAACCCTGTGCGCCACAAGTGCACAGGGGGCGGCGGCAATGGTCTGCGACGCGCGCCGCCTGGCCGCTATTGTCACGGGCCCCTTTTTGTGGTATAATTCTGGCATGTGCGTGAGAGTTGCAAAAGATGGGGCGAGTGTGAGTCGTGGAAGCGCGGCAGATGCGTTGCGTTTCCACAAGTCGCTTCGCAACGCCAACATCAACTATCGCAACGGCTGGTTTTTCG
>CAMOIK010000036.1 GCA_946615875.1 uncultured Verrucomicrobiota bacterium
CGCAAGTGAATATATTGGCATCCGGTTCGTCAAACGCCCAGTGAATTCTGGCAGGTGGGAGGCGCGTCCGTCAGTCGCCTGGCAATCCCCACGAAAGCAGGGAAATATGCTATAATATCCCCGCAAGGAGGAAAAGAACGAGTGAAAACGAGCCGATATGCAGCCTGCGCGGCGGCCGCGCTCATCGCGGCGCGCGCGTTTCTCGCCGTTGCCGAAGCATCGGACGGCGCGGCGGTCGCAGCCGTGCCCGACCCGACAATCGCGGTCGATGCCGTCGCGGCGCGTCTGCATTCGCTTGTGGCGGAAAGCGGTGCGCTGCGTCTGACGGCGCTTGTCGTGGGCGCCGGAGGCGAAGGCGCGGCTCTCGTCGGCGGCGACGCGGCTGCGCCCAGGATAGTGCACGCCGGCAGCGTCGTAGGCGTGTCGGTCGGCGGCATGAAGATGGACGTTCTGGTGCGCCGCGTCACGGCGGAAGGCGTGGAGCTTTGTGCGCCAGGCGACGGCGGCGAGACCCCCGGCGTGATGCTGCGAGGCGCTTCCGCGCCGCTGGGCGGCGGCGATGCGGCGCGGCCGGAGTTCCTTCGCCACGTGGAATGCTCGAAGACGCCGCTTGGCGATCTCATGCGCTTGATCTCAGACCAGGCGGGCGTCAATATCGCCGTGTCCGACAGTGCGGAGGGGAAGGTCGCCTCCATCTTCCTGCGCAACGTGACGGCGGACGAGGCGGTGGAGGAGGTCTGCCGCGCCACGGGGCTGTGGTTCCGGCGCGACAACGCCTCGGGCGTGATGCGGATCATGTCCATGGAGGAGTATGCGGACAATCTCAGCACTTTCCGAGAAGAGGCTACGGAGATGTTCACGCTCCTCTACCCGAACGTCATAGAGGTCGCAAGCGTCATATACGGCATCTATCCAGACCGCACGTTCGTCTCGCTCGGCGAGGAGGAGTTCGACGAGGACGACGAATACGATCTCTCGCGCCGCTTCCGCCGTTTCCGCGTGCTGGAGGAAAACGGCGGTTCCCAGTTCATGTCGATGGAGGCGCCGCAGGCTTCCTCAAGCGGTTCGCGTTCGGGAAGCGGCAGCTTCTCGTTCTCCCGCGGCGGCGCCGCAGGCCTCCTTTCGCAGTGGGACGAACTGCGGCGCCGTTCGCGCCGCCGCACCGCCGCCGCCGGCGCGGACGCGCAGACCGTCGGCTACGACGACGCGGCGGCGATGGAAGCCGCCTACCGCGCAGGCGACACGAACCGCCTCGACAGCGTGAGAGGGCAGGCGACGGCCGCCGCCAACATATTCGTCTCGCTTTCCAGGCGCAACAACATGCTTGTCGTGCGCACCAGCGACTCTCGCGTGATGGACGAAATACGCGCCCTCGTGCGGCGGCTGGACGTGCCCACCCCAATGGTGCTCATGGAAGTCAAGGTGCTGGAGCTTTCCGTCGATGACGACTATGCGGCGAGCTTCACCTACTCGTTCAACCGCGGCACCCACGCCATCGGGCACGACGGCTCCGGCGAACCCAACATCTTCTCGGACATACTTCAGGGCGGGCAGAACGCCATCAACCCCACCTTCGCGTTCAAGGCCGTGTCGGACAACATCACCGCGCAGATACGCCTCCTTCAGCGCGATGGCAAGATCCGCACCCTCGCCACCCCCACGCTGCTTGTCGCAAACAACGAAGTGGCGAGGATATTCTCCGGCAAGGAGTATCCTCTCGTCACCGGCTGGACGCCAGGCTCCGCCACTTCCAACGACGTGGGCGGCCCCACCATCGTTCCCTCCACGCCGGTCATAGAACGCCAGGACGTGGGCACTATGCTGCTGATCACGCCCAACATAAACGCCGACAAGACCGTGACCCTGCGGCTGCTCCAGGAGAACAGCGAACTCAGCGCCGACACGGCCGCCATACCAGTCATCGACGCCAACGGAGACGGCGGAGACAAAACGGTGCAGTTCATAGAGTCTCGCTCGTTGGCCGGCACTTTCATCGCGAACGACGGCATGACCATCATGGCGGGAGGTCTCGTAAAGGAGACGGAGGGCGAGACCTATTGGCGGACGCCGATACTCGGCTCCCTTCCGCTCGTCGGTTGGCTTTTCAGGGGCACCGAGAAAGTGAAGGAACGCACGGAACTGATCGTCCTCATCAAGCCCCACGTGATCCTCACGCCGATCGAAGGCGGCAGAATCTCCCAGGGCGTCCTGGACGCCCTCTCCGCGCATCCCGCCGCCGACGGGCGCGATTCGATGGAGGTCCTCAAAGATTAATGCCGATGCTCACAAGCAGGTGGAATGGCAGAAAGGAAAGAACATGAAACAGGCATTCACGCTGATAGAACTCCTCATGGTGATCGCGCTCATAGCGATCGTATCTACCATCGCCGTGACGAAGATAGGCGGCATAAGCGAGGCGTCGGCCCGCAAGGTTTCGCTTGCCAACCAGAAGGCGGTGGAAAGGGGAGTGGCCGCATATCTGGCCTTCGGCAGCAGGGGGATAGACAGGCTCGATTCCATGATCGACGACGAAGTCCCCCTGAAAGGCGCCTCGTCGGGCTTCTACGACCTCGCGGGCGCCTCCCTCTCCAAGACGGGCGCCGGTTTCTACCTCGGCCCGGACGCCGACAAACTCGGCGCCCTGGACGCGCTCGCCGTGTCCGAAAGGAACTCCGGCCTCACGCCGAATCTCGCCAACATGGTTTTCCTGCCTTACAGCCTCAGCGCCGACGAAGCGTATGCGCTCGGCAACTGGGGCTACCGCTATGTCATGAGGCACGCTTCCTACGCCGACGAGTCCCCGTTGGCGCGATACTCGAAGGGCGACGACGGCGCATTCCTGCCGGATGACGCCGGGATTGGCCTCGACCCCAACCGCTCCGCCTGCATCCCTCGCGCCATAACCAACGGCATGGTCGTGGCCGCCATATCGCCGTTCTCCCCGGCTGGGCGCGAAATCTACCGCGACTGCGGGCAGAACCTGACCGACACCGTCGATCCCGGCGGCAAGTCTCCGCAGGAGATCGCCGCCGCATACCGCGCGGACAGCGCCTCCGTCCTCGCGCAGTTGAAGGCGACGGGCGGTCCGCTCCTCGCCTTTGGCTTGGGCGACAGGGCGTCTATCGTCGGCTCAGGCGACGCGGGCCTGGAGTCCGCACCATACGCCACCTACCCGAACAGGAAGTTCTACACGCGCTACATCCTGCTTTTCCGCGTCGATACTTCGACAAAGGCGGGCAGAGTCTCCTTCGCCGGTGTCATCGACCCGTGCGGCAGCACCGTCCGTACCGCGCAGGCCGCCCTGCGGCAGTGATTTTCCCGGCCGGGCGCCCTTGACAAAACGAGCGAAATAGCGTAAAATATGTCTCCGTAATCTCGGAGAAGCGAAAAGGACGCAAATGTTTGGAAAGTTGAAGAGCCTGTTTTCGACCGACATCGGCATCGACCTTGGCACGGCGAACTCGCTCGTGTACGTGAAGGACCGCGGCATCGTGCTGCGCGAGCCTTCCGTCGTGGCGATACAGGCCGGCTCCAAGCATGTGCTGGCCGTGGGCGAGGATGCCAAGCAGATGCTTGGCAGAACTCCCGGCAACATCATCGCCATCCGCCCGATGAAGTCTGGAGTCATTGCCGATTTCGACATCACCGAGGCTATGATTGCATATTTCATCAACAAGGTGTGTCCAAAGCGCTGGTGGTCGAAGAACATGAAGTGGATGCGTCCACGCATGGTGATCGCAGTGCCAAGCGGCATAACCGAGGTGGAGAAGAGGGCGGTGCAGGACGCCGCCGAGAACGCCGGAGCGCGTGACGTCATCCTCATAGAGGAGCCGATGGCCGCCGCGATCGGCGTGGGCCTGCCAGTCGCGGAGCCTGCCGGATCGATGATTGTCGATATCGGCGGCGGCACTTGCGAAGTGGCCATCATCTCGCTTGCCGGCATCGTGCACTCCAACAGCGCGAGAGCGGCCGGCGGCGACGCGATGGACGACTGCATCCGCGGCTACATCAAGCGCGTTTACAATCTCCACATCGGCGAACGGACCGCAGAGGACGTCAAGATAAAGATAGGCAGCGCATTCCCAATGGGCGAAGAGAGCTCGTTGGACGTGTGCGGCATGGATGTGGTAACTGGGTTGCCGAAGACTTTGACCATTACCTCCGAGGAAATCAGATCCGCCCTGAAAGACCCCGTGTCGCTCATTGTCGATACGGTTCGTTCCACGCTCGACAAGTGCGAGCCCGAGCTGGCGGTCGATTTGATAGACAGGGGGATCGTGCTATCAGGCGGCAGTTCGCAGCTGCGCGGTCTGGACAGGCTGCTCTCCAAGGAGACTGGCCTGCCTGTCGTGGTGGCGGACGATCCGCTTTCCGCCGTCGCGGAAGGCACGGGGGTTGTGATGAGCGAACTGGACGTCCTTTCGCGGCACAACGCCAAATAGCGTAAAGTCTCCGGCTTCCCTCGCGCTGTTGCGGCAGGGAAGGCGAAATTGAACAGAAGGGTGAACAACAGGACATTGGCGGTCGTCGCAGGCGCGGCGACGGCGCTTGTCTTGTTTTGCGTGTTTCGCAGCGCCTGCGTCGAGGCGGTGTATCCCGTCGAACGCGCGCGACACGTCTTCTCTCGCAAGGTGCTGACGCGGCTGGGCGGCGTGTTCCATGCGTCCGAAACGGCTGCGGAGAACGTGCGACTGAGGCGCGAAGTGGCGTCGCTAGCCATGACGCAGGGCGACAATGCGCGTCTGGAGGAGGAGAACGCGCGGCTTCGCGCCGCGCTTGACTACCAGAAGAGAACGCCTGGCCACTGGGTGGCGGCCAGTGTGCTTTCCGAGGGCGGCGGCGCTGCGGCGGCGCGCCGGACGATACGCGTCGCCAAAGGCAGTCTCGCCGGGGTGATGAAAGGAGCGGTCGTGGCCGTTCCAGACGGCCTTGTGGGGCGCGTGACGTCCGTCACGCCGCACACGGCGGAAGTGCTGCTCATAGTCGATCCATCGTTGAAGGTCTCGTGCATCATCGAGGGGAAACGCGGCGCGAAAGGGATACTTTCCGGCGGCACGGACGACCGGCTTGTGATGCGCCACTTTTCGCAGGATGCCACGGTGACGCCTGGTGCGCGGGTGTTCACTTCTGGTTTGGGCGGGGTGTTCCCGAGCGGCATAGAAGTCGGCTCGCTGCTTGGTGCGCCGCCGAGCGGCGACGGCGCGTTGCTGCGCGAGTGCGAAGTCCGTCCGTCCGTCGATTTCGCCAGTCTGGAGGACGTGTTCATACGGCAATGAAGAGCGAAGTCGTCCAGCTTGCGATAGCGTTGGGTGCGCTGGTCTTCGGCGGCGCGGCGGAGGAGATGCTGCCGAAGCTTCCTGGCGTGGGCTTTCCCGTGCTTCTCATGGCCAGCATATACATGGCGAAGAAGCGCGGGACGTGGCAGATGTTCATGTTCGCCGCGGCGGCGGGCGCGCTGGAGGACGCTCTTTCGTCGCTACCGTGGGCGACGAGCATGTCGTTCTTCTGCATCGCTGCGGCGTTCGTGCGCACGACCGGTCTGGAGTGGAGCGCCTACGTCTGCGCGTATCCCGTATATCAGCTGTGGATAAGAATGTGGTGCGCCACGCTGGAGGGCGGCATCTACAGCCGCTTTCTGCTGGCGATACCGATGGGGCTGGCCACGGCGGCGGCCGTGTTCTGGGCGCTCGACCGTCTCGACAGGAAGGGGGCGGTCTGTGAATAGTGCCAGGCAGAACGCGCAGGACGCCTTCCGCCGCACGGGCGACTTTACTTGCGTCGCAGTGGCCGCGCTGTTCCTGGCGGGCTTCGCCGCGCTCGCCGTGAAACTGCGCGACGTGCAGGTGGAGAACGTGGCGTCGCTCGCCTACGATGCGGCGCGGCAGAGCGTCCGCAGAGTGCGGGTTCCCGGCGAGCGCGGACGGATACTGGCGGCCGACGGCACCGTGCTCGCCGCAAACAGGCCCGCTCGGACGATTGTGGTGAACGCCGAGGCTTTCCAGAGGCGTACATGGGAGGCGACGGCGTCAAACATCCTGGCGGCGGTGGAGAGGGCGTCGGCGTTCGTCGGCCGCGAGTCGCGCCTGACCGCCGACGACATCCGGCGCCACATCCGGCGCAATCTCGCGCGCCCTCTCGTGGCCTGGAAGGACGTGACGGACGATGAGCTTGCCCGCTTCGCGGAGAACGAGTGCGAGATGCCGGGGCTCTCGTGCACGGAATCTGCCGAGCGCTTCTATCCGCAGGGATCCCTCGCCGCCCATCTTGTCGGCTACGTGGGGCGCGACCGCGTTGAAGCCAGCGAAGGCGACGAGAGGATGAACTATGTCGATTTCGAGATGTGCGGACGTGGCGGGCTGGAGGACCGATACGACAGTTTTCTGCGCGGGGTGCCCGGCGAGCGCAAGCTGACGGTCGATGCGCGCGGTTTCGCGTGTCGCGAGTGGACTGTGGTGGAGCCGCAGAAGGGGCCGGACCTGGTGCTGACCATCGACATGGCGCTGCAGACTGCTGCTGAGCGCGAGCTGGCCGGCTGCAAGGGGGCGTGTGTGGTGATGGATCCCCGCGACGGCGCGGTGCTGGCGATGGCGAGTTCGCCCGGCTACGATCCCAACGACTTCGTGCCTTCGCTCCCGGCGCGTTTGTGGGAGGACCTGTCGCGCGATCCCGGCAAGCCTCTGCTCAACCGCGCCACGCAGGGCACATACGCTCCCGGCTCAACGTTCAAGCCGGTGACGGCGTTCGCCGGGATGTCGGCTGGACTCAGCCCGACCGCCGCCTACGACTGTTCCGGGGCGTATCGCGTAGGCCGCATGAAAATACGGTGTTCCCATGCGTGGGGGCATTGGAGCGGCAGACTGGACCTGGCGAACGCGCTCAAGGAAAGCTGCAACCCCTATTTCTGCGACTTCGCGGTCCGCGCTGGCACGAACGCGCTGATAACGGCGGCGCGCGCGTCTGGACTTGGTGCCAAGACCGGCATCGACTTCTCGGTCGAGGCGGCGGGGGTGGTGCCCGACGACGAATGGAAGCGCGCGCACTGGCACGAGCGCTGGTATCCCGGCGACTTGCCGCAGATGGCGATCGGCCAGGGGATGCTGCTCGTCACGCCGCTCCAGATGGCGAGGCTCGCCGGCGCGATAGGGACGGGCTACATGGTGCGCCCGCACCTGAAGGCGGGCGAGCCGCCGGAGCGCACGTCGCTGCCTTTCCCGAAATGGCAGTGCGATATAGTCCGCGACGGTCTCTGCCGCGTAGTGAACGCGCCCGGCGGCACCGGGTGGCGTGCCGGTGACGGCGTATCCGTGAAGGTGGCCGGCAAGACCGGCACGGCGGAGGTCGGGACCGGCGAGACGCGCCGCAAGAACACGTGGTTCATGGGCTACGCGCCGGCGGAGAACCCGACCGTGGCGCTCGCCATCGTCGTCGAGAACGGCGAGACGGGCGGCTCCACGGCCGCGCCCAAGGCCCGCGAGATATTGAAGGCGAGATTCTGACGAGAGGCTAGGGACGGCATATGGGAAAGCTCCTGCGATTCAACTGGCTGATGTTCGGCGCGATGGCTGTGCTTATCGCGCTGGGTACGGTCTCGATATGGAGCGCGGGCGGAGCAAGGGAGGCCGTCTTCCACGGGCTATGGAAGAGCCATCTGGCGAGCGCCGTGGCGGGGCTGGCGATCTATTTCGCACTGGCGTTCACCGACTACCGCTACACCGTGCGGATCGCGTCGCCATTCGCCTACGGCGCCGCGCTGGTCATGCTCGTGGCCGTGCTCTTCTTCGGCGACACGTTCTATGGCGGGCGACGGTGGCTCTGGTTCTTCCAGCCAAGCGAAGTGGCCAAACTCTGCACGATAATGTTCCTGGCGAGCCTGGTCACGTGGAACGACGGCGACGGTGTGCGCGCCGTCAAGCTGGAGGAGTCCGACGACGCAGACGCCGCCGAGCCAGGCGGCTCCGGCAAGAAGGGGTTTGCATTGTTCGCGCTGGCCGCCGCCGTCGCCGGCGTCCCGGCGCTGCTGATCCTGGCCGAGCCGGATCTCGGCACCACGCTCGCGCTCGCGCCGGCCGTCGTGGTCATGCTTGTCGCGGCCGGGGTGTGGCGCAAAGGGCTGTTCACGGCGTTGGGTGTGGCCGCCGTGGCCGTCTCGCTCGTCCTCGGCGCGGTGTGGGAAGCGGAGCGGCCCGGCCAGGACGATGAGAAGAGGGCGGCGATACTTCGACACGTGCCGCTCAAACCCCACCAGGTGAAGCGCGTCAAGACCTTCCTCTTCCCGGAGTCCGATCCGATGGGCGCCGGCTACAATCTGCGCCAGTCGCTCATCGCCATAGGGTCTGGCGGCGTCACCGGCAAGGGGCTTGGGAAGGGAGAGGCGAACCGCCTCAAGTATCTGCCGCCTTCGGTATCCATGAACGACTTCATCTTCTGCGTCTATGCCGAGGAGACGGGCTACATAGGTTCGCTCGCGCTGCTCGCGCTCTTCTCCGCGCTCTGCCTGTGCGGCGCGTGGACGGCATGGAGAAGCCGCGACGCCTGCGGCCGCGTCCTCGCGCTAGGCATAACCACGCTGATCTTCGCGCACGCCTACATAAACATCGCCATGGGCGTGGGGCTGCTGCCCATCACCGGACTGCCGCTGCCCTTCATGTCGTCCGGCAGGACCTTCCTGCTCGTCGCCATGGCCGGTCTCGGTCTCGTCCAAAGCGTCTCCATACACAATTGACACCGCATCCGAACCACTGAAACGCCTCAGCCTTCACACCCTCTCAACCCTTTCAAACCTCTCAGACATCCCAAACTTTTCAAACATCTCAAACCTCTCAAACATCTCAAACACCCAAAGGAACTGAAATGAACCTATTCGGCTGGCTTAAGCGCTCGCAACTGAAGCGCGAGATAATAGTGAACGTAGAGAACCTCGAGACCCGCGTCGCTGTCATGGAAGACGGCCGCCTGGAGGAATTCATGGTGGAGCATCCCGAAGACGAGCGTCTCGTCGGGAGCATTTTCAAGGGACGGGTGCAGAACCTTGAAAACGACCTGCAGGCCGCATTCGTGGATATCGGTCTCAAGAAGAACGCCTTCCTGCACTACTGGGATCTGACGCCCGACGCCGACGCCCTGATGATGGAGGAGGACGAGGAAGAGAACGACAAGCCCCGCAAGGGTCGCAAGGGCAACCGCCTTTCCGACGCCGAGATCGCTAGCCGCTTCCCGCCCGGCTCGGAGATTATCGTGCAGGTGACGAAGGGGCCGATCTCGACGAAGGGCCCCCGCGTCACCGCCAACCTCTCCATCCCCGGACGCTATCTGGTGATGATGCCCGGCACGAAGGTGCGCGGCGTATCCAAGAAGATCGGCGACGCGAAAGAGCGCAACCGCCTGAAGCAGATCATAGACAAGCTGCCGCTTCCCGACAACGTGGGGCTGGTGGTGCGAACAGTCGGCGCCGGCGCCAGCGCCAGGGCGTTCGCCCGCGACCTGCGCAACCTGCTCTCGATATGGAACGAGATGCAGCAGAACATCAAGAGCCAGCGCACGCCGTGCTGCATATTCCACGAGCCGGACCTCTGCGAGAGGGTGGTGCGCGACTGGCTCACGGAGGAGGTCGATTCCATAGTGATCGACGACGAAGCCAGTTTCGCCAGGATGCGCGAGATTACCGGCTTCATATCCTCTCGCTCCCGCTCGCGCATACGCCGCTACGACGGCGACGTCGGCATCTTCGAGCACTACGGGCTGGAGCGGCAGCTGTCCGAGGCGTTCGCCCGGCAGGTGGCGCTGAAGTCCGGCGGCTATCTGGTGATCGACGAGACTGAGGCGCTGATATCCGTGGACGTGAACACCGGCCACTACAAGGGCAACGGCTCGCAGGAGGAGGCGATACTTGAAGTGAACCTCCAGGCGGTGGAGGAGGTGGCCAGGCAGCTGCGCCTGCGCAACATAGGCGGACTCGTCGTGCTCGACTTGATCGACATGAAGTCGCGCAAGCACCAGAACCAGGTGTACAAGGCGCTGAAGAACGCGCTGCGCCGCGACCGCGCGCGCACCAACGTGCTGCCTATCTCGGAGCTCGGCCTGCTGGAGATGTCGCGCCAGCGACAGGACCGCTCGATTCTCTCCATGCTCACGTCGCGCTGCCCCTACTGCCACGGGCACGGCGTCGTGAAGAGCCCGCTGGCCATCTCGATCGAACTGCAGCGTCGTCTGACCAGCATACTGAAGAAGGCGCAGCTGGAAGGGCGCGTGGTCACGCCGAAAGTGATCATCGCCCCGCAGGTGATGGCGCGTCTGCGCACGGAGGACGCGGAGATACTGGCGAAGCTCCAGAAGGACTTCTCCACGCGCCTCACGTTCGTCTCCGAACTCCACCGCCATCCAGAGTCGTTCTCGATACTGGACGCCGCCACCTCGCAAGTCCTGTACTCCCAGTCATGAAAACGAACACCATCCATAGAGCTTCGCGCCGCGCGCCCGGCGATCGTCGCCGCGCGCCCGGCTTCGCGCATTTCGCGCTCCCGGCCTGCCTGGCGCTCTGCGCCATCGCCGGCGACGCGCTCGGCTTAGGCGCCAGTCCGCTGAAGATAAGCGCCGACAAGATGGCCGCCGACAACATAACCGGCACGGTGGTGGCGTCCGGCCACGTGCGCGCCGTCTCGCACCCCGTCTGCCTGATGTCCGAGCTGGTGACGAAGAAAGGCGACACGTTCTCGTTCGCGCAGCCGACGGCGCTGACCACTTGCACGAACAGCGAAGACCACCTGCACTGGTCCGTGACCGGCGAGATGACGTATCGCGACCAGAAGAGCGTGGTGGTGAAGGACCTGGTGCTTCGCGCTTGGGGCGTGCCCGTCATGTGGTTCCCCTACTGGTATTATCCGCTCGACACCGACTATGGCTGGCGCGTGATGCCCGGCTGGTCGTCGCGCTGGGGCGCCTACCTGCTCACCAAATACGTCTATGGCATCGCCGGCGGCTTCGGCGAGGGCGAATACGGGCTCGACGGTTCGACGCGCTTCGACATCCGCACGGAGAACGGCATCGCCGTCGGCCAGGGGCTGCGGTGGCAGCTGGGCGATTTCGGGCGCGGCCGGTTCAAGGCCTACCACGCCTGGGACAGGGACGCCGACCGCTACGACCACCACTGGCGCGACAGGCGCAAATGGCACTATGCGAACTGGGGAAGCGACGTGCCCGACGAGCGCTACGCCCTGATGCTCGAGCACCTGTGGGAGGCGACGGAGCGTGATACGGTGCGCATCAAGGGCGCATACTACTCCGACTCGCACTTCCGCAGCGACTTCCTGCGCGACGGCATCTTCGGCTCGCGCAACCGTTTCCTCGGGCACGAGGGCAACGAGCTGGCGTGGGAGCACGTCGAGAACCCGTTTGGCGCGGGCGTCTCGGTCTCGGGCCCGGTCAATGATTTCTACGGCGGCGTGGCCCGTCTGCCGGAAGCGTATCTCGATATCCAGCCGCGGCCGCTCTTCGGACTGCCCGTGAACTACGAGTCGGAGTCGCGCGCCGGCTTCCTCAACCGCAACTACGCAAAGCACGGCGACCGCCACACGGATGCGCCGTTCCGCTATTCCCCCGGCCGGTGGGCGGACTACCAGACTTTCAGGATGGACACCTACCATCGCCTCACGCTCCCGTTCCGCGTGGCTGACGTGGTGAGCGTGGTGCCGCGCGCGGGCGTGCGCGCCACCTACTGGGACGACGCGGGCCGCGAGAATCTGGACGGCCGCGGCCGCGCGGGCTCCACTCACGACGACGTGACGCGCACGATCGTAGAAGGCGGCGCGACGTTCGCCGCGCGCGGCGTCGCGGACTTCGACGGCGACTGGCGGCACGTCGTGGAGCCATACGCAGACTTCCTCGCGCAGGAGGCGCGGTTCCACGGCCTCTCGCACGGCGCGCGCCCCTACGTCTTCGACTCCATAGACGCCTCCCGCGACTGGCTGGACCAGTTCGCCGGCCGCAGCCGCAACCTGCCGTATTCGTGGCAGGGCGTCACGCCGGGCCTGCGCAACGTATTGCGCAAGGCGGACGCCAACGGGCGCATGAGGACGCTTTTCGACCTCGACGCCTACGCCGCAATACAGTTCAACCACACGAAGTGGACCCGCGGCAACCGCCACCACCGGCTCGCCCGCGACCCGGAAGACCCGAACTACGGCGAAGACCGCGGTCTCGCGGTGCCGGGCTTGCGCGCGCGCTGGCTGCCGGACGACGACTGCGCTCTGATGGCCCGCGCGGAGTATGACACGGAGAACGACACCGTGGCCTACGCCGACATCGCCTGGCGGCAGATCCTCTCCAAGGCCTTCAAATACGAACTCGGCCTCGTGCGCCGCGACCAGCGCTGGTGGGATTTCGCCTCGTCGCCCTACGACGGCGAAGTCCAGAAGAACGAGGACTTCAACATGGCGCGCTTCACGTGCATCGATGCATCGTTCGAGCACGAACTGTGCGACGCCCTGGCCTGGGGCCCGTTCGTCCGCTGGGACTGCCGCGAGGCGGAGCTGGACGAAATCGGCACGTGGGTCGATTTGCGCACCGACTGCCTCGGCTTCCGCTTCTCGGTTTCCTACGAGAACGACTACGAGCGGCTGGACTACTCGAAGTCCGACGACGACTGGCGCTTCGGCTTCTTCGTCTATCTGCGCGCGCTAGGTCCCGCCAGCGGCACCCCGTGGTGACGCGCGCCGGGTGGAGCGGCGCGGCGGCGCTCAGCCTTGGCGCCTGATGCGGACGAAGTTGGCGGCGGCCATGCCCAGCGCCAGCAGTCCGGCGGCGGCCGCGCCAGCCCACTTCAGCGAAACGGCGAGGTGATAGACGAGCCAGCACCACAGCGCGGACGCGAAGTCCAGCGCGGCGCCGCCCTCGAACCCTGCGGGGACGGCGATGCCTTCGACATGGGCATCCGCTATCGCCTTTGAGAAGACCGGCGTGAGGTTGGTGACGAAGAAGAGGCCCGCGACGAGCGCGACCAGCCCCACGATGAACGTCTTGGGCACGCTCCCCTTGGTGATCGGCAACACGCACGGGAACAGGTAGAACATCCCGGCGAGAGAGGCGAGCGGCAGGAACTTGTTGCCGGGCAGCGCCACCGAGAGGAACAGCACCACCGGGATCAGCAATATCGAGACCACGAGAGTGGTGGGGTGCCCGATAACGAGCGCCGGAGACATCCCTATCGACAGCCCCTTGAGACCGGCGAAGCGCCGCTCCACGAGACTGCGCGTCGCCTCGGAGATCGGCTTCAGTCCCTCGATGAACAGCGCGGTGATGCGGGGAATCAACTCCATGACCGCGCCCACGGTGACGCCGAGCGACAGGATCTTCGGCAGGGAGTCTATGATTTCGCGCGCCGATGAGCAGCGCAGGCAGCCTATGGCGCAGCCGATGACCAGCCCCAGGAAGAGCGGCTCGCCCAGCAGCCCGAACTTCCGCTTCATTCCCTCGGCGTCGATCTCCAGTCGCTTCATGCCGGGTATGCGGTCCAGCAGCCAGTTCACGGCGACCGCGAAAGGCGTGAACGACTGGCAGAAGGGCTGCGGGATGGATATGCCGTCCATGTCGCGGTAGTACTTCTGGAAGCCGCCGGCGGTGAAGTCGGCCATGCACAGCGTGATCACGTAGAGGACGATGGCGGCGTAGAAAGCCCACGCGAGCGAACCGGTGGCGTAGAAGACGAGCGCCCCGATGAACGCGAAGTGCCAGTAGTTCCAGAGGTCGATATTGACCGTTCGCGTGGTGCCGGTCGCCAGCATCAGCACGTTCACGCCCAGGCAGACCGGGATGATGAACGCCCCCACCGCCGTGGAATACGCCACCGCCGCCGCCGCCGGCCAGCCGAGGTCGAAGTAGGGCAGGTTGAGATGGTACAGCTCAGTCATCCCTTTCAGCGCCGGTCCGAGGTTGGCGGTCAGGAGGGCGGTGACGACGCCAAGCCCCACGAAGCCCACGCCTACGAGAAGGCCGCTCTTCAGCGCCTTGCCGAATTTTATCCCGATAGCCACCCCCAGCGCCGTGAAGATGACAGGCATCATCACCGCCGCGCCAAGGCCGATTACATACGCGAATATTTCTTTCATGGCGCG
>CAMOIK010000037.1 GCA_946615875.1 uncultured Verrucomicrobiota bacterium
GCCAAAAAAAACCGCCTTACCCCCTTGCGGACGGCGAATAGAAATAGTATAATACGAAACATCATGAGTTCAAAGTCTAAAACTGCATGCGCTCTGGCGGCCTCGGTATTCGCCGTGGCGGCGGGGGCTTTCGCGCAGGAAGCCGAAGCTCCTGCCGAAGTCAAGGTGGATGAAGCGCTCCAGACGGAGATCAAGTATGCGGAGGCGCTGGTGGAGGCCGGCTTGCCGGACTACGCTCTGCCGGTGATCGATGCCGCGAAGAAGAAGTGGCCCGGCCCGGAGGCGGAGACCCAGTTCTTCGCCATCGAAGTCCGCTCCGACCTGTCGCTGGGCAATTTCGAAGCGGCGGAAAAGAAGATCGCCGCGCTGCCCGACCGCAACGGCTCGAAATACTGGGCGGCCCGCCTGGAGGTGGCGAACAATTTGTTCGTGCAGGGCAGGAAGAAGGATTGCTCGGCCATCTACGGCGAGTTCTTCAAGAAGTACAAGACGCCCCCCAAGGAACTCAAGTCTTTCTACCTGCAGGCGTCCTACTCCTACGGACAGCTCCTGGTCGGCGACAAGCAGTTCGAGCAGGCCGCCGAGCGCTATGCGGGAGTCCTCTCGCAGATAAACAAGGATGCCAGCGAGGATGACGCGAACGCGTGGTGCAACCTCGCCTGCGAGACCACCGAGATATACCTGCGCCTGGCCAGCGCCAAAGAAAAGATCCCCGAACGCAAGCCTTACCTCGACAAGGCGAGGCAGCTCGTCGACAAGCTCCTGTGGGAGCAGGGCCGCCCGGTGTATTTCGGGCGCGCGATCGCCATGCTCGCGCACATCGAGCTGCTCAAGGGCGACGTCAAGAAGGCGCAGGGCGTGATAGACGACTACATGGACCAGCTGGCCGAGCTCCACAACGCGATCAAGGAACACGACCCCGACGGCCGCCTGGGTCTGCTGAGGCAGTCGCCGATGCCCCTTTGCCGCTACATGCTTGCAAAGATGCTCTGGTCAGAGGCCCAGGCCGAGGCCAAGAAGCCGGGCCGGGACGACGACAAGATCAAGGCGCTCATGTTCGGCGCCGTCACGAACGGCAAGAAGCGCAACGGGCAGGGCGCTTACAACCACGCCCTCAACGTCTTCATCCAGTATCCTGAGTCCGCATGGGCCGCGATGGCGGGCGACATGGAGAAGGCCATCGCAGACTTCGCCAAGACCACCTACGGGGCGAAGATACAGAGCAAGGTCACTCCCGAGCAGCTCGCGAACGTCCGCGCCATGCAGTTCAGGGGCGGTTTCGAGAAGTTCGCCGAGGGCGACTACGAGGGCGCGATGGCCGACATGTTCACCGCGCTGGCCGGCTACCCGGAGGGCAAGGAGTCGATACAGGCCATCGAGACGATCGTCAAGTCCTACTCCAATCTGATCATGCGCCGCAAGGGCGACCCGAAGGCCGCGCAGTGGCGCATGGAGCTGGACGCCGTGGAGGGCTACCTGTCCGAGCGTTTCGCAGGCAACGCCGACTCCACCATCATGACGCTCGCCGGCGATGCGCTGCTCCGCGCCGCCGCAGACGAGAAGCAGCGCGGCGAAATCACGCGCGCCGACACGCTCCAGAAGGCGTTCTACACCAACTACCGCCGCCACGCCAACGCGCCCAACATGGCCGCCGCCGCCGCCGCCGAGGCCCAGAAGGCGGAGAAGTGGGCGGACGCCATTGCGCTCTGGGAGCTCTTCGGGAAATACTACTCGAAGAACCATTTCTTCCCGTCGTCGCTTTCCAGCCTCGCCTACTGCTACGACAAGGCGGGCAACCGCGCCATGGCCATCGAGACGATGAAGCGCTTCCTCGACCCCAAGGTGAACGCTACCGTCGATGAGAATCTGCTGCGCAAGGCGCAGACGCAGATGAACCTCGCCATGACCTACCAGAAGGACGGCTTTGAGATGATTGACGCCGCCAGCACCAACGAGGCGCCGGACGCGGCCAACGCGCAGGTCCTCGCCGGCTGCGGGCAGATCGTCAGGGGCATCAAGCAGTTCCAGTCCTTCGTCTCCTTCGCCGACAAGATGCTCGCCGACCCAGGCGTGAGCCGCGAAGACAAGGCCCAGTACAACACCCTCAAGGAGGGCGCGCTCTTCCTCGCGGGCGACAGCTGGCGCCGCCTCAAGAAGCCGGAGGCCAAGATCGATGACTTCCGCAAGAACGCCGCGGCCAGCCTGGAGGCGTACGTCAAGGCGTATCCCTCCGGCAAATACGCCCCCAAGTCCTACGTCTTCCTCGGCACGCTCTACACCGCGCTGGGCGACCTCGAAAAGTCGAAGAACGCGCTCGACCGCCTCACCGAGAAGTTCCCGGACTCCGAAGAGGCGCGCGACGCCAAGCCGCGCTTGGCCAAGAGCCTCATCGAGATGGGCCTGGACAAGGAGGCCACAGAGATATACGCCGAGATGCTGCGCACGGACGGCGGCAACTACACGACATGGGATTTCGTGAGGGCGGGAGAATCCCTCATCGACGCCAAGAGCTGGGGGTTGGCCGACCAGGCGTTCGAGAAGGCGATCGCCCTCGCCGGCACCAACCACTGGTCCGCGGTGGCGCGCGCCCGCATCGGCCAGGCCAGGTCGCTCTACA
Organism: uncultured Verrucomicrobiota bacterium; assembly: GCA_946615875.1. Lineage (GTDB taxonomy): Bacteria > Verrucomicrobiota > Kiritimatiellia > RFP12 > UBA1067 > UBA1067. The sequence goes on from CAMOIK010000037.1 coordinate 2,618, forward strand.
GGCAGAAGAACTACACAGAAGCCCGCGAGGCCATCGACGCCATCCTGGAGAACGACAGGCTCAAAAACCTCTCGCAGGCCGCCGACGCCAACTTCCTCCTCGTCGATGTCGCGTCCGAGCAGGGCGTGACCGAGAAGCGCGACGCACGCCTGCGCGCAAAGCACTTCGGCGCGGCCATGTCCGCCTTGAAGCGCCTCCGCAACGGCTACTGGAAGAAGCGCCCGCAGGAAGAGCGCGACAAGCTTGACATCATGTCCGCCGAAATCCGCATCCGGCGCATGAACGCCGAGGAGGGCATGGGCCTCAAGGAGGAGGCGCTTGAAACCGGCAAGGGCGCGGCAGGCTCGCTCCAGGCGTTCCTGCAGTCGCGTGTGCCGACCGAGGAGACGCCGCTCGACAAGATGAACGCGGTCCAGGTGGAGAACCTCGAAAGGGCGTATGCGCTGCTCGTGCCGCTCTTCGTCCGCTTGGGCCCCGACCAGGGCGCGTTCGTGCTGAAGTTCGGCCAGGAGTACATGGACATGTTCCCCAACGGCGCCGCTCGCACAGATATACAGAACTGCATCAACCAGGCGAAGGCGGCCGGCGCCGTCCTCACCGCCGAGACGGAGTCCGCCGCAGCCGAGGCCGCCGCCGCCGGCGCGGCCGAGGACGCCGCACAGCCCGAAGAGAAGATAGACGTGCAGGAGGACTCCGGCTCCGACGAGGAGTAGGCGCGGACCCGGACAGGGGAAACGCAATGCACGAAACAAGCAATCACCGACAACCTTTCAGGAGAAACACAATGAAGAAACTCGCAGTATCGTTGCTGGCAGTGGCCGCAGCTTCGTCCGTCTGGGCGATACAGGGAAGTCTGACCCCGGAAAACGGCGCAGCCGTCAAGGGCGACATAAAGTGGAAGCCGGCGTCGAAGGTCTACGTCGTCTCCGCCAAGAAGGGCGCTACGATGGTCGAGTCGCAGTTCAAGCCGTCCGAGGTCGCCCAGCTCGACATCCCGGCACCCAACGGCCTTGATGCCGCGATCGAACAGGTGCGCAACGGCCAGGGCGCCGGCGCAATACCGTTGCTCTCCAAGGTCGTCGCGGAATACAAGATGCTCGTCTGGGACAAGCCCGCCGCCAGGTATCTGGTCGATGCCTATCTGGCCGCCGGGCAGGCCTCCAAGGCCGAGGAAGTCGCGCGCACCGTCGTCGCCGACGACAAGGACGCGGAGTTCCAGGGCGAGTTCGCTCCCTCCTACTGGCAGGTCTTGCTGAAGACCGGCAAGATGCAAAAGCTCGAGGCTCTCCTCAAGAAGGCCGCCTCGACAGGCGACCGCACCTCCAGCGCCGACGCTCTCAATATGCGCGGCGACATCATCCTCGCGCAGGGCGGCGACACGCCGGACACCTACAACAAGGCGCTCACCGACGCCTACCTTCGCGTCGCCCTGATGTATCTCGACGACCCGTGCAAGGAGGCGCGGGCCACCGCCCTCCAAAAGGCGGCGCAGTGTTTCGACAAGCTCGGCCAGGCCGCGCGCGCCGAGGATATGCGCTCCCGCGCCAAATCCATGTGAACGGCCCGGGAGGTTCGCAAGAAGACTTGAAAAGGCAGGCAGCCTTCTTCTCTCCAGAACCTCCCAGCCCGGCAATGCCGCCGAAAAACTCGAACTTCCAGAACCTATCGAACTCCTCAAACCACTCAAACCCAAAAGGAAACAGACAACATGAAGACGCTCAAGAAATCTCTGCTGGCCATGACCATCCTCGCAGGTGCCTGCGTAGCGCCCGTAGCCGCTCTCTCGGTCATGGGACAGGAACTCACCACCGAAGACGGAAAGACCGTCGATTCCAACGCCGCGTCAGAGACGAAAAGCGCGGGCGGCTTCCTCCGCGTCATATACAACCCGGACGATCCGGACATCCTCGGCACCGTCCTCTGGCTCGTAATCTTCGGCGACTTCGCGCTTTCCATCTACTTCGCGATTGACAACTACATCCTCATCAGCCCGGAGAAGCTCATGCCCCGCCGCCTGATCGAGAAGGTCCAGACCGCCATGGGCCAGGGCGACATCGTCGCCGCCATGGAGGCTTGCAGGGATACGCCCTCGGCCATGTCCAACATCCTCCTCGCCGCCTTCCAGCACGTCGAGGAAGGCTTCGACGTGATCCAGGAGGCCGTCACCGCCGCCTCCGACCTGGAGCAGGAGCAGATACAGCAGCGCCTCAATTGGATTTCGGTCTGCGGCAACCTCGGCCCGTCCCTCGGCCTTCTCGGTACGGTCGAAGGCATGATCCTGACCTTCGCCAAGCTCGCTTCCGGCGGCGCCGGCGACGCGGCGGCGCTCGCGAGCTCCATCGGCCAGGCCCTCTACACCACTGCGGGCGGCCTCATCATCTCCATTCCGGCCATCACCATGTTCTACTCGCTGCGCAACAAGGCCAACCGCCTCATCCTGCGCATGACCGCCACCACCATGGAGTTCCTCAACGGCCTCAGGAACGTAGAGGTCGCCGGTGACGAGGAGGCCGTCGCAGAGGCTTGACGCTTCCGCCTTCACCCCGTGAAATGGAGTGAATCGAAATGGCTAGAAAGGCTCAAGAGAACCCGGCCCTCGACATGACGCCGATGATCGACGTCGTCTTCGAGCTCATCATCTTCTTCGTCGTCACGCTGACCGAGGCGCAGAGGAAGGACGAGACGATCATACTCGAGGACGGGCGGCACGGCGAAGCGCTTACCCCGGAGAATCTCCCGCCCACGCACATGCAGATCGACATCAGCGCGAAAGGCCGCATCTCCATGGGCGACAGGACGATCGATCCAGCCGAGGTCAAGCGCCGCGTCGCCGAAAAATACAAAAAGATCGGGGAGTTCCCCGTCCTTATCCGCGCCGACTTCCAGACGGCCCACCGGGACGTCGCGAAGGTGATGAACGCCTGCACGGAAGCCGGCATCTGGAAGATTTCGTTCATGGCGGTCGGCGAGGACAAGACGAACGAGCGCGCGACGAACAAGAACGAGAACTTCAACCGTTGGCGCAAATGGAGGGGGAAATGACATGGCCAAGAAGCCACAGGAAAACCCGGCCCTAGACATGACGCCCATGATCGACGTCGTGTTCGAGCTGATCATCTTCTTCGTCGTCACTATCAAGCAGGAGGACCTGTTCTCGCGCCTCAACGTCAACAGGCCCGCTCCCGCCACGTCCAGCTCCGCGAGCGACTCTTCCGACGACATCACGGTGACGATCGAGATCGGCCGCCGCTACGACAACAATCCGGGCGGCGTGATAGTTTACAACAAGAAGGCGCTCGGCGGCCCGATCGGCTCAACGGCGGATGCTCGCAGGGAACTGGACAGGAATCTCAAGGACATCGCGAAGACGTCCACCAAGACGCCTATCATAGTCAAGTGCGCCGAGGACAGCCCGCACAAGGCTCTTGTCGATGTCCTTGACATCTGCTACAAGAACAAGCTCTTCAGCGTAAGCGTGTTCACGCTCTAGCCAAGAAAGGACTCTGTACTCCATGAGTGAAGAAATCGAAGAGATTGAAGAGTTTGGCGAAGGCGTAGATCTCGAGGAGCTGGCCAAGCGCTACGAGACCAGGGGGTTCTTTTCGCGGCTCTGCTCGATGTTCTCCGGCCTCGGCAAACCCAGGTCGTCAAGGGAATACAAGCTCGCCCGCATTGAGCTGCAGCGCCTCATGGCGCCGTTGATTGCCATCGTCTCGGTTCTGGTCCTCGTCGGCTCGCTCATCGTGTTCACGATGGTCAGCGAGAACAAGGCGAAGGTGCTCGACATCACCGTTGCCCAGGTGGAGAAGGACGAAGTGATGCCCGAGGAGATGCCCGAGGAGGAGCCGCCGGACGATCCGCCGGAGCCCCCGCCGATGGAGGATGTCGAAATAATGGTCGACACCCCCACGCCAGGCCCGGTCTCGCCGATGGCGCCCGCGCCCGCGACCCCTGCGACGCAGGTCTCCGTGAAGCCCGCCACGCAGGACACGGTATCCTTCGTCAATTCGCCCGTGAGGATGAAGTCGATGGTCGGCTCCCGCACCCCCGGCTCGATCGGCGCGATGACGCGCGGCGGCGGCGGCTACGGCGACGCAATCACCGAGTCCACCGTGCTCAAGACGTTGTGGTGGCTGAAGGGCAAGCAGGAAGCGGACGGCAGCTGGGGAGGCGGCTCTTCGCGCCTGGCGAACACTTCGCTGGCGGTGCTCACGTTCCTCGCACACGGCGAATTCCCGAATTCCCCCTCGCCATACAAGAGGGACTTCGGACCTGTCGTGGAGAAGGCGCTGAACTGGATCATCGCCCAGTTATACACCGACAAGTCCGGTCTGGTGAAGATGAAGGGCTCCGACGAACACGAATATGCGTTCCTCATCGCCACCTACGCGTTGAACGAGGCGTACGGCATGACGAAGAACCCGAACTGCAAAGAAGTGGCAATGCAGACCATGGAGCGCATCATCAAAGGACAGTCGCCGACCGGCGGGTGGGATTACAATATCAATCCCAAATCGACGCGCGACGACCTTTCGTTCGCCGGATGGGCGCTTCAGGCTCTCAAGGCAGGCAAGATGGCCGGGCTGCATCCGCCGGGGTTGGACGAGTGCATCGCCAAGGCGATAAAGTGCCTGCAGACGCGCAGCTTCTACAACGACCACTTCACCTACTGCGCCAACGCCCGCCTTCACCCCGGCCTGACGGGGACGGGATGCCTGGCGATGCAGTTGCTGGGCTACGGCAACCAGCCCCAGGTCAAGGCCGCGCTCAACTACATGCGGGAATGGAAGCCGTCGTTCAAGCCGGAGGAAATGGGCGTCGGCAAGGACTGCCCGTCGCCGCAGTACTACAGCTACTACGTCACGCAGTGCAAGTTCCAGGCCGGCATGAAGAAGGATGCCGCCAAGGCGGACGAGGTCGCATGGCAGAAGTGGAACGCTGAGATGAAGCGCATCTACCCCGCCGCGATCAAGGACCTGCCGCAGAAGGTCAAGGACCACACCGGCAAGGAGCACAAGCAGGGCTACTTCGAGAACACCGACAACTGGTCGTCCCGCCCGGTGATGGATACGTGCCTGGTCGCGCTGCAGCTCATGGTCTATTACCGCTACCTGCCCACCACATCGACGAAAGCCGGCGAGACGATCGACGAGGCCGACGCCAGCGCCGCCGCGACGGGTTCGAACGATGTCGACGTAGAGGTTGATATCTAATTGGCGGCGGGTCTGCGCGGGGGCGCCGGCGATTTTCCGGGATCGCCCGCTCGGCCGCAGACCCGGCGCGGCGCGACTCCTCAGCCCCGCGACCACGATATCTGCATGGCTTCGCTGTTTCTGGCGCTGAAATACCTGAAGCCGAAGCGGTCCGTCGCTTCGGTGATCACGGTCGTCTCCGTGCTTGGGGTGATGCTGGGCATCGCAGCCGTGATAATCGTGCGCAGCGTGATGACCGGCTTCGGCGATACGTGGGAGCAGAAGATACTGGACTTCAAGCCGCACATCCTGCTTTCGCCGCGCTCCGGCCACGTCATACGCGGCGAACAGGCCTTGGCGGAAGCGGCGCGCCGCATACCCGGCGTGACGTGCGTGACGCCGACCATAGCGACCCGCATAATGCTGGAGCATCGCGGGCAGGTGCTGGCGCCTGTCATCATCGGGGTGGGCCACGATGATTTCACCAAGTCGTTCAACGTTGGCGAGCCGTACGCCGGCTCGTTCGACCTGGAAGGCGACTCGATCGTCATGGGCCGCGTCGCCGCGCGCAACCTCGGCGTGTGGGTGGGGGACGAGGTGACGGTGTATTCGCCGAAGACGCTCGCGTCCAGGGACGAGGTTTATCTGCCGATCAAGTGGCGGGTTACGGGCATATTCTCGTTCGGCCAGCACGACTACGACTCCGGATACGTCGTCGCGTCGCTGCCGAACGTCCGCGATCTTCTCGGCATGGAGAAGGGCGTGTTCGCCGTCCACGTCAAGACCGACTGCCCGACAGACGAAAAGCGCTTCGCGCCCGTGTTCGAGGCGTGCAGCCGTCTGCGCGGCGACGTGGAGGCGCAGTCGTGGAAGATGGTCGATCGCGAACTTTTCTCCGCTCTCGCCGTGGAGAAGAACATGACGGCGGTCTTGCTGCTGCTGATCTCGCTCGTGGCGTTGTTCTGCGTGATGAACACGCTGCTCGTGCTCACCGTGCAGAAGACGCCGGAGATCGGCTTGCTCAAGTCGCTCGGCTTCTCGCGGCCGCAAATCATGGGCGTCTTCGTGGCGCACGGCCTTGTCCAGTGCACGCTGGGCGTCGTCCTTGGGCTGGCGGCGAGCTGGGCGGTCCTCTCCAACCTGCAGCGGATAGTAGAGATGCTTGCTCGCTTCGGGGTTTCGGTTTTCCCCGAATCGGTATATGGGTTGCCGGAGATACCGCACCGCATAATACCTTCGGACATCGCATGGGCGGTGGCGTTCGTCTATTTCTTCGGCGTGCTGGCGTCGCTTCTGCCGGCGTTCGCGGCCGCGGCAAAGGATCCAGTGAAGGCGTTGAACGAATGAGCGTGCTGGAAGCTAGAGGTCTGCGCAAGGTGTTCAGGTTGCGCGGGCAGGCGCCGGTGGAGGTGCTGAAGGGGGTGGATTTCGCCGTCGCCGCCGGCGAGAAGGTGGCGATAGTCGGGCGCAGCGGCGCGGGAAAATCCACGCTGCTGCACATACTCGGCGGATTGCTCAAGCCCACGTCCGGCAGGATAGAAAGGCCGGAAAACTTCGGCTTCGTGTTCCAGAGCTACCATCTGATGGACGAGTTGACGGTCCTGGAAAACGTTATGCTTCCGTGCATGGCCGCCCGTTTCCGCCCGATGCGGCACGGCGGCTTCGATGCCCGCGGACGCGCGCTTGAGCTCCTGGAAAAGGTGGGGCTGTCCGGGCGGCTCGGCCATCTGCCCGGCGAGCTTTCCGGTGGCGAACGCCAGAGGGTGGCGATAGCCCGCTCGCTCGTCACCTCGCCCGTGCTCGTCCTGGCGGACGAGCCCACGGGCAACCTCGACGCGATGACGGGCGAAGGCATACTGTCGATGCTGTCCGGTCTTTCCGGCGGCGACACGGCGCTAGTGCTCGTCACCCATTCGCCGGCGGCCGCGGCGATATGCGACAGGACCCTCGTGCTCGAGGACGGCCTACTGAGGCAGGATGCTCTGTCCCGAAACAACATGCAAACAGGAGGAACGACATGAACTTCATGACATCGAAGAAAAGCTGGCTCACCGCCCCCGTCCTATTCTTGTCGATGTGCGTGGCGCTGGTCGCCGTCTGGGCGGCCATCCCGCCGGAGAGGCTGATACCTCTCTTCGACAACCACGGCGCGTCGCCCGTGGAGCTGATGACGCTGCCGCTCTTCGCGCTGCTCGCGCCGCTGGCGTGGCTGTGCCCGCCGTTCGGCGGCACGGCGCGGCGCCAGGCGCTGTGGAATCTCGACGTGACGCTGCTGGCGGCCATGGCCATCGTGCGCGAGACCGACCTGCACAAGATGGCGTTCGCCGGCATCTGGCCCGACATCGCCGAGAACTTCACCGGCACCGTGTTCAAGATGAAGTTTCTGAAGGCGTCCGCCATTCCGCTGGCGCCCAAGCTGTTCGTCGGCGCGTTCTTCGCGGTGTTCTTCGCCGTGACGGTCGTAACGTTCATCCGCTATGCGCGCCCTCTTTTCGCCGGAATATTCCGCCTCTGCCCTGTGGCGTGGACGTGGGCGGTGTTCGGCGGCACGAGCGTGATGGTGCTCGTGGTCGATCGTCTGCCGGCCGTGTTGCGCCACAACGGCTTCGACGGCCCGCTGCTCGACAAGCACAGCGGCAGCGTGGCGGCGCTCATGAAAGTTTTCGAGGAAGGCGGGGAGATGATGATGGCCCTCTTCGCGCTGATGGCGATCCTGCAGGCGCATCTCTTCCTGCGCGAGCGCGGCGATGTCGCGCAGAAGGCGTCCGCCGCCGCATGAGCATGGCCGCCGAGAATAGCGAGGAATGGCGCGCCGCCGAGCGTGCGCTGGGATGCGAGTTCGCGTCGTTCCGGCGCGTCCACGCCGGCAAGAACTCCGTGAACTATCGCGCCGAGACGCCTGAAGGGCGGCTCTACCTGGTGAAGTTCGCCCGCCCTTACCGCGCCGAGCGCGTGCTGGCCAGGCTCGGCGCTATTTCCTCGCCTCTCATACCTCCGCTCGCGCTGTGCGGCAGGACAGGGACGTTCGGACGCTTCGTCATATGCGCGCTGGAGTGGTGCAAGGACGGCGCCAACATCCCTCCCCATGTCTTGACCTCGGCGCAGATTGCCGCAATCGCCGAAGGCTACCGCGAACTCTCCCGCGCGTTCTCTGCCGTGGAGCCGCGCCTTCTGGAAGCCCCGGAGGAGGCGGTCGAGGCGGCGAAGCGCTGCGGCGCGGCTCTTCGTCCGATCCACGGCGACTTCCACTACAAGAACTTCTTTTTGGACGGCGACAGGTTCTGCGCGTGCTTCGACGTGGAGTGCATGCGGCTCGGAATGCCCGCCGAAGATCTGTTGCGCATCTTCGCGCACGAACTGGATCGCACGCGCTTCTGGTGTTTCCGCCGCATTGGTCGCATCTACCGCAACCTTTCGGAGATGGTGCGTCTTTCCGGCATCCCCAAGGCCGAATGGCTGGAGGCCGTCGCGCTCCACGTCGGCCACAAGGAGAAGAGGAGGATGGAGAAGGGCCGGGCGCACTTCGTGGCGAAGATCGACAATTTCCTGCGCGGGCCTTACAGCAGGCGTCTGCGCCTGGCGGTGGAGGTGGCGTGAGGATGCCGAAGGGCGGCGGCATCGCGGAATACGACCTCCATCCGCGCGGGATGCGCGTCGATGAGGCGGTGGCGCGTTTCGACCGCATAGTCAGCGCGGAGCGCGCGGCGGGGCGCGGCGTCTTCGCCGTCGTCACGGGATACGGCTCGACCGGCGGGACGGCGAAGATAAAGGGCGCAATCCTCGCGCAATGCCGGCGATACAGGCGCCAGAACCACATACGCGGCTTCCTGGACGGCGAGTTCGCGGGGGACATATTCTCGGCGCAGGCGCTGGACTTCCCCGAGCTTTGCGCGCTGCCGCTCTCTGCGAAGCGTTCCCCGAACCCTGGCGTGGTCTATGTCGCCGTCTGACGAGACAGCCGCCGCGCGGGCGGTTAAGCGTTTCGCGAAATGGTGTGCGTTCGCCTGCCTGGCGGCGGTCACTGCGTTCGCGCTCGCGTTCGCGGTGTCGTGGTGGCTGATCGACTGGGACGAGAGCGGCAGCGACGATTTCCCCGGCGGCGTGGTTTTGCTAGACTCCGCCGGGGAGGTGATGCGCGTGACGCTCGGTCCCGGCGACACCGACTGCCGCCCCACATACTGCGCGGACGAAGAGGACTGGATTGTCAAAGCCGTGGTGGCGGTGGAAGACGGCGAGTTCTGGGCGCACTGCGGAGTAAGGCCGCTCAGCATTGCGCGCGCATTCATGCAGAACGCGTTCAGCGGCCGGCGCATCTCCGGGGCGTCGACGCTGACGATGCAGACGGTGCGGCTGATCCATCCGCATCCCAAGTCGTACGCCCGCAAGTGGGTGGAGGCGTTCGAGGCGATGAAGATGGAGCGGCGGCGCGACAAGAAGTGGATACTTTCGCAATACCTGAACCGCGCGCCGTTCGGCGCCAACTTCGTAGGCATAGAGGCGGCCGCGCAGGGGTGGTTCGGCAAGGACGCCAAGGCACTCGGTCTCGGCGAAGCCGCGCTCCTTGCGGCGATGGTGCAGGCGCCGTCGCGCTATCGCCCCGACAGAGGCGCGGATGCGGCGTTCCGCCGCCGCGACTACGTGCTGGCCAGGATGCTGGCGCTGGGCATGATCGACTCCGCGCAGGCCGAGGCGGCCGCCGCCATAAGGCCGGTGGTGCGCCGCGCGCGTCGGCCCTTCCGCCATCCTTACTACTGCGACTGGTTTCTGAAGGAACGGCGCGAAATACATGGGGCGGACGGCTTTTCGCCTGTCGAGCTGGCGACGCCGTTGGAGCCTGACGTGCAGGAGCTGTGCGAGGCGGTGGTGAACGATGCCGCTGCGTCCGGCGGCTATTCCGTGGCGGCGGTGGTCTTGCGCCTCGCGCCATCGCGCGAACCGCGCCCCGTCGTCGCTCTGGCCTGCAGCGGCGACTACTTCGACAAGTCCGGCGGGCAGGTGAACACGGCCGTCGCGCCGCGTCCGGCCGGCTCCACGCTCAAGCCGTTCCTGACGGCGCTTGCGCTCGACCTCGGCATCGTGACGCCTAGCCAGCGCCTGAACGATGCGCCCATCGCCCGCAAAGGCTACCGCCCGGCGAATTTCGACGCGGCGTATCGCGGGCCTGTCACCGTGCGCGACGCGCTCGTGCTTTCCCTCAACATCCCGTTCGTGCAGCTGCTGGAGCGCGTCGGCCTGGAGCGCTTCGGCGCGCATCTCCGTTCGCTGGGTTTCTCGGCCATGGCCGCCCCCGACGACAAGTTCGGGCTCGGCATGGCGATCGGCAATGTCGAAGTCTCGCTCGTGGAGCTCGTCCGCGCCTACGCCGAGGAATTCGCGGCGCGCGCGTCAGACGGCGCGCAGGCCGCGGCGGATGCCGCCGCGACGCAATCGCCGTCGGCGTATCTCGTCTCCGAGATGCTTTCCGGGGACGAGAGGGCGCAGGCCGCGCTCGGCCACATTGCGGACGTGCGCGCGCTGCCGCGCTTCGCCTGGAAGACAGGCACTTCATCGGGCTACCGCGACGCCTGGTGCGTGTTGTGGAATCCCGAATTCGTCATTGGCGTGTGGTGCGGGCACAAGCGCGGCGGCTTCGGAGACAAGTCGCTGGTTGGCGCCATCGCCGCCGCTCCGCCCGCTTGGCGCATTGCCCGCGGGCTCTATCCCGCTGGCGAGGGCCCTTGGTTCCGCAAACCGGAGCGCGTTGCCGTGCGGCGCATTTGCGCCGTTTCCGGCCTCGTCGCCACCGACAACTGCGCCGAGACGGAGGAGGGGACGTTTATTAGTGGCGTATCCGCTCCGGAACTGTGCGGCGTATGCGGAAATCAGGCGCCGCCTCGTCCAAAACTCGCGATTTCGCGCCCGGAGGACGGCGCGGAGTTCTCACTGGTCAAGGACATGAAACAGCAGAAAATCGTCTGCGAAGCCATTGGAAACGGCAAACATGACGCCCTTTGGTGGTTTTTGGACGGTTCGCCTGTCGGGCGCAGCGTGGGCGCGGCGCCGTTCGCCATAGAGCCGATGGCGGGCGAGCACTCTCTTTCTTGCGCTGATGCCGAAGGCAATGCCGCATCCATATCTTTCACCGTGCGCGAATGAGGTTCCTCGACGCCTGTCATGCAAGCCCGCGAAATAAAGAGCAAATGCCCTGGAGTTTGCCCATTTTTTT